>CAJAVE010000088.1 GCA_903945325.1 uncultured beta proteobacterium
AGGCCAGTGTGCCGTCACCGTCTTCGGTCCACTGAATGATGTCTATGAACTGTTTCTTGATGAAATCCATCAGTGCCATGGTGTGAACCTCCTAGGGGTGATTGGGTGAACCGATGGCAATGATACACAGCAAGGCGGCCCCCGTGTCGCCCCACAAATCCAATCATCAACACTGCTTGGTTGGGCGAGCAGCCGTGGAACGATTTGCTGCGCGAACACGACCCAGCTCGCGCTGAACCTGGAAGGCCACGACCTGCGCACCCGCTTCACCTACATCCGCCGATCGTGGGGCAATACCGGTGGGGCAGTGCCGGTACGTGACGTCGTGCAGCCGCAATAACCGCGATCCTCCGGCAGAGACCCAGCCGACTCAGCCGACCTTTGCCTTGCGCAAGGCAAACCCCAACAAGGTTCCCACCTGGCGGAGGTATTCCACGTGCTCGGGGGACCAGTTGAGGATGTCAGTTGTGTTTTCGCAGCAAAACAGGCCGAAAGGCGTGCCTGCTACCTGAATACCCACGTCAAGCAGCGAATAGATACCCAAAGGCTCGAAATACACCTCGTTGAAGCAGCTGGTTGCCGCAAGACTGCGCGCGTCAGCCGCCACAATCATTCCATCATTGCGCATGGCCTCGAAATAGGGAGCGAAGTCGTCTTCTTTGAGCACTGCTCCCGTACTCCAGGCATCGTCGGTTCTGTCAAAGAGGCTAAGGCACACCACGGAGTCCTGCATCACAGGGTCCGGGTAGTACCACAGGCTGGCACGCGTCGCGCTGGTTTCCTCAGCCAGCGTTTTTGTCAGCTCTTGATAGAAATTTTCGGCCTGGGTTGTACCGTCCATAAACCGCTTGGACACGGCAAGCACGCGGGCTTTGTCAAACATGAATGTCTCCGATTCGTGTGATGGAATCGCATGGTAGCCCGGTTTCACAACCCATGTGTGACAGCACGGGGCGACCCTGAATATCCCATGGTTGCATCATGGTTATCGATCAGCGATGAAGCGCGCTACCATGGACCGCACCGACTAACAGGAGTCCAGCGGACATGATTGGCAGACTGACACTGGCACAACGGATTCAATTGCAAATCGGGCTGGTGATCGCTTTTGTCATTGTGTCAGTGACGGCGGTTGGGTACATCCAAACCGTCAGCAGCATGCGTGACGAGGCTTTGAGTAACCTGCAAAGTTCCACCCGCACCAAGGCGATTTTGGAAAGCAATAGCTTTCTGGAGGCACAGCAGAACACCGAGGCTGTTCGCGATGAATATTTACGCCGCCTCGAAGCGAACAGCCACAAAGACCACACTTCAGACTTCGAAGCATGGTTTGTGCGCTATGCAGATGGCTTGATCCGGGTGCGACCCGAACGTGATGATCACAAACACCTGCCATCCATATATATTCGTGCACCGATCACTGTGGACTCACAATTGCGCCGGGAAGTGGTCACTGCGTTTGAACTCATGCGTGAGTGGGGGCCCCCGCAAACCCTTCGCTATTTCTCAACCTACATCGACCTGCCTGGCAAATCTCTCATCATGTACTCGCCCTCAGTGAACTGGGGCAAGGAAGCCGACAAGACTACCAACAATTTCGACTATCCGCCCGTGCAGAACTCCGCACCGGATAAAAACCCGCAACGCAAAACGCTTTGGACCGACGTTTATTTTGATGACAAGGCGCAGACCTGGATGGTCTCCGTCATCACGCCGATCGACCAGGTGCGCTGGATTGGAACCGCATCGCAGGACATCGCCGTCGGAGATCTCATACGCCGTACAACCAACGAATACGCTCCGGGTACGTACAACCTGGTCATGGACCGCAGAGGCAAGCTGATTGCACATCCGTCCTTGATGGAGAAGATTCGCCGGTCGTCCGGCAATCTGGATATCGCGGCCCTTGAAGATCCGCGTCTATCGGAGATATTCACACTGGCCGGTCAAGACACACACGACGGTGTCGTTCGCCAGACTGCAAACTCCGACGCCTACATCGGTATCTCCCGGATCCAGGGACCTGAATGGTACTTTGTGACGGTTTACCCGAAAGCCCTGTTGGAACAGAGGGGCCTGGCGTCCGCGCGCGCCATCCTGTTGGCGGGCTTGGCGGGCCTGGTGCTGGAAATCACCCTGCTCGCCTGGATCCTGCGCCGCCAGGTGGCGGTGCCGCTCAAAGCACTGGACGCAGCAACGCAGGCCGTGGCGCAGGGCAATATGAGTGTCAGCATTGAGCCGCGCGGTCAGGCAGAGCTGGGGTTGCTGGCCGATCGGTTTCTCGGCATGCTTGACCGCTTGCGGGAGCGTGACGCGTCGCTGGTTCGCAGCGAAGCAACCAAGGACGCTTTGTTGCAGGAACTGGAAGATCGCGTCCGCAGTCGCACCCTGGCACTAGAGCAAAGCAATGCAGAACTGCAAACTGCGATGAAGGTACTGCGCACTGCGCAAGACGAACTCCTGCAACGGGAAAAGCTTGCGTCACTGGGGCGCATGGTCGCGGGTCTTGCGCATGAGCTCAACACACCCATCGGCAATGCACTGACCATCGGAACTGCGATGGCTGATCACGCACGTATGCTCAATAACAAGTTCCTGGGCGATGAACTGAAGAAGTCGACTCTGGCCAAGTACTTGGACGAAAACGTGTCAGCTTGCGCCGTGCTGGAACGTTCTTTGGTTCATGCAGCAGAACTTGTCGCAAACTTCAAACAAGTCAGCGCCGACCGTTTGTCCGAAAGGCGTCGCAGCTTTGACCTGGCACACACCGTTGAAGAGGTCCTGGCGACGCTGCGACCGAGCTTTCGGACGACACAGTTTCAACTTATTTGCCGAGTGAGTCCTGCGATCACGATGGACAGCTACCCTGGCCTGCTCACGCAGATCATCTCCAATCTGGTGATCAATGCCAAACTGCACGCTTTTGAGGGCCGGGAAAGCGGCGTGGTCACCATTGAGGGTGGGTGCGTTGGAGACAGCGTCACGATGACGGTTTCGGACGACGGCCACGGCGTAGAGCCGAGTATCCGATCGCGCATTTTTGATCCTTTTTTCACAACCCGCATGGGGCGTGGCGGAACCGGACTGGGCCTGAGCATCGTGCACTCACTGGTTGCAAACGGCCTTGGAGGCAGTATCCGTATGGAACCGGCCCCCGTATGTGGAACCCGTTTCATCATGACCTTCCCCAGCATTGCGCCACAACAGGATTCCGGATCGCCTGAACTCGATGCGCAGTAATCGCCAACGTGTACAGGGTATGCACGGGCTTATGCCCATACGATCCGCGCCCTAGACTAACGATATGGTCAAGCCGTCCCAACTTTCCCGCAACGACACAACGGCGCACAGTTGGCTTTCGGACTGGTCGCGGCATTTGTGGGCCATGCCGCTGCTGCTGTCCGTTGCATTTACTGCCCTGGTTGTCGTCTGGGCGCAGGACAACGACCGCCTGGAGCGCGAGACCCTCAAACGCAGTGTCATGGCCGACACCCTGAGCCTGGAAGCGCAATTGGCCAGCCGCCTGGAGACGGAAACCGCCAAGCTCAGAGCGGCGGCGGCCCGCCTGCCCGCACCTGGGTTTGACGGAAACCGCCAGCTTGCGGCGCTTCCGGAAATAGCAGCCGGCCTGGACCGCCGCTGGATCAGCGTCATCTGGCTCAACGCGCTCGGACAGATCGTTGGCGAAACAAGGCGCGACCAGCGCCCTGGTGCGCAACGACAGGCCCAAACAGAAGGCATTACGCTGCATCTGGTAGCGCCTACCAGTGATGAGCGGCGGCCGCAAACGGGCCAGCTGATTGCTCGCTACGACCCGGCCGACCTCATCAAGAGCAAAGACTTCTGGTGGCTGGCGGCGCAATACCAGGTGCAATTGCTCAGCGGGTTGGACCAGGTGATCGTTTCCACTGAAAGCCCCGGACCTGTGGCAGTGGGCGAGAGCTACGAAATGCCTTTTCAGGCCATCGGTGATGCCAAGCTGCGGTTGACGCAGCGCGTGCGCCAGCCCCACTGGTTCAGCACCTTACCGGTCATTTTGATGGCGGGCTTCCTGGCCCTGATTGGCGCAGCCACCGTTTTGCTGAGACGGCAGATGAACAAGGTGGCCAAAGCGAAAAGTGCGTGGCGCACCGAGGCCGCCTGGCGCCAGTCGCTGGAGGAGTCTGCCTTGGTGGGGCTGCGTGCACGCGACATGGAAGGCAACCTGCTTTTTGCCAACCGGACGTTTTGCGACATGGTGGGCTACACCTTGACAGAGCTGTTGGAGCAACCTCCCAGCCTGGATGGGCGTACACCTGGCAAAAGCCGGTCAGCCAACAAAGAGAGCGGCAAACCAGAAGGCCAGGAAACACGCTGGCGCCACCGCGATGGGCGCATGCTCGATGTGATGGTGTTTGAGTCACCACTGGTCGATGGCCAGGGTCAGCAGGTGGGCTGGATGGGCTCCTTCGTGGACGTGACCGAGCGCAAACGGCTCGAAGAACTGGAGCGGCGCCAGCGCGAAGTATTGGCCAACCATGCGCGGCTGTCGACCCTGGGTGAGGTGGCGTCTACCCTGGCCCATGAGTTGAACCAGCCATTGACCAGCATCGTGAGTTACAGCGCGGGCATTGCCAAAGCACTGGAGCGGCAAACCCATCTGGACCCGGATCTGGTTGCGGCGGCGCAGGCACTGTCGGGCCACGCGTCCCAGGCCGGTGACATCGTGCACCGCATCCGCGCCCGCTTGGCACGTCGGGACCCGGTGATGGAGTCCGGCGCAATCAACCCGATGGTGGCCCATGCCGTGGCGTTGCTGGAGCGTGACCTCAAGCGCTCAGGCGTCGACATTTCCCTGGATCTCGACAATGGCTTGCCAGCCGTGTACATGGATCGCATCGGAATAGAGCAGGTCATCTCCAACCTGCTGCGCAATGCAGGTGATGCCATGGCAGGCGGCACCGGCAAGAAACACATCCACGTGCGCACCTGGCTCAGTCTTGAACCCCCTTTGGGACAGCCGCCGGGTTGGGTCGCCGTCGAGGTAACCGACCTGGGAACCGGTTTGGGCGGAAGAAACATAGAGACATTGACCGAGCCATTTTTTTCCACCAAGCGGGAAGGAACAGGTTTGGGGCTTGCCATTTGCCGTTCGATATTGGAGTCCCATGGTGGCATTTTGCATGCACAGAATGCGCCCATTGCAGGCGCGCAATTCAGTTTTTCACTGCCCCCTGAAGCGCTCTCTGTAGAGGCACACCCATCATGACCGATCAGACCATATTTTTGTGCGACGACGACGAGGGTGTGCGTTCGTCAATTTCATTCCTGCTGCGCCAGCACGGGTTGCGAGTGGTCACCTATTCGAGCGGCCCGGAGCTGCTGGCGGCACTGGATGCACTGGCGGTTGCACCGCGCGGAATTTGCATTCTCGATGTGCGCATGGAGCCGCTATCTGGCCTACAGGTGCACGAGGCACTGATCGCGCGCGATCTCGGCCAACGCATGCCAATGCTATTTTTGAGTGGCCATGGAGATATTCCGATGGCAGTTGGGGCCATGGCCCGCGGTGCATTCAACTTTGTCGAGAAACCTTACGCCAACGACGATCTGGTTCAGCTCATCAATCGCGCACTGGAGCTGGAGGTGCAATGGCACAGCCGGATGGCACGACACGACGCCCTGCGCCAGCTGATAGCGGGCCTGTCCCGCCAGCAGATACGCTTGATGCCAATGGTTGCAGCCGGCGAGTTGAACAAAACGATCGCCTGGAAAATGGGACTCAGCGTGCGCACAGTCGAAGAACATCGACGCAAGATTTTCGATCGCCTGAACCTGCACTCGGCAGCAGAATTGGCCACCTTGCTGGCAGAAGCGCGTGCGGCCGGGGTCGATATTCCATTGGATACCGAAGCGCTCTGAACGAGACCACCATAATAAACGCCACCAAGCGCAGGCCATGCTGACATCTACCGATCACACCCAAAAGAAATCGCCGGGCGAATTGCACCGACGCCGGGTGCGTGTGACCCTATGGTTAGGAGCAACCCTGCTCATAGTGCTGGGATTGGGTTGGGGCATTTTCTTTTTCACCAAGCAAGCATGGGCGATTGTGGCTACCGACGTTGCCATGTTGGTAGCAGGCATCGCAATTTCGACGCTGACCCATTTCAAACGGACCCGAATTGCTTTCTACCTTCTGATGGGCAGCATGTTGCTGATCATTTGTGGCATTTCGCTGGTGCTGGACATTCCCAACGCCCAGGCCCCCCGATCTACACACCATTTCTTGCTGGTGCTGGCTTTGGTCTCATTGCTCGTTCTACGCGATGACCGTGCGATCTTGCGTTTTGGCGTCACCGGCATCTGCCTGCTTGTATTCGTGGTGCTGGCCAGCTCCGACATCCGTATTTCATCGGGCTATGCTTTGCCGGACGGCATGCGGATATGGGGCACTTGGGTCAATAATTCATTTTCAGCCATTGGCATCTATTTATTGATCCATGTCATGGTGTCTGACTTTGCCGAACATTCGGCCATGGAAGTCGACCTGCACAGGGGTTTGATACGCGGCGAGTTTTTCCTGGTGTACCAGCCGCAGGTGACGTCACAAGGGGTTGTGACGGGTGCTGAAGCTTTGCTGCGCTGGCGCCATCCCACAATGGGACTGATCACGCCCGATGACTTCATTCCCGTGGCCGAGCAGAGTGGACTGATTTTGCCGATAGGTGCCTGGGTTTTGAAAACGGCTTGCGCACAGCTGGTAGCCTGGTCATCGCAACCGGGGTTAAGCCACCTGACACTGGCGGTCAACGTCAGCGTTCACCAGTTTCGCCAGCCGGATTTTGTGGCGCAGGTGATATCGGTCATGGAACGCACCGGCGTACGGGTCCAGCAACTCAAGCTGGAACTCACAGAAAGCTCACTGGTTCACGACATTGCAGACATCATCGTCAAAATGGAACAGCTCAAGGGCTTGGGAGTGGGTTTGTCGCTGGATGATTTTGGCACCGGCTACTCATCGCTGAATTACCTCAAGCGCCTGCCGTTAGACCAACTGAAGATTGACCAATCCTTTGTGCGGGATGTTCTGACTGACCCCAACGACGCAGCCATTGCACGCATGGTGATTGCCCTGGGCGACAGCTTGGGTTTTGCCGTTATTGCAGAGGGCGTAGAAACGGAAGGGCAACGCGCGTTTTTGATGCAAAACGGTTGCCACCTGTTCCAGGGCTATTTGTTCAGCAAACCGGTGACAGCAGAGGCGTTTGAACAGTTTTGTTCGGTCGTTGGCAACAGATTGATGTTGACAGAGCCCACATAAAAGTCGGCGCTTGCCGAGGTCGCAGTTGTAAGAACCTGCGAGCGGGCCATCGCCTGCGCAGAAGTGATGCGGTCAGGCCGTTCGGCAATGGCGATATTCATAGTGTTCATATTCCGCCATTGGACTGCATCGGCTGGCTATTTCCGAGGTCGGACGCCCCGTAACGCCTGAAAAGCCGCAGCATTCGTGAACGAATGCCAGGTTATGGATTGTTTCAAAGGCGTATCGCCTCGCCGACATTCTCCAGCGGCACCAAAATCCACATCAGCACATACACCAGCAGACCGGTACCGCCCAGAATCAGCAGCAAGGTCAATGCCAAGCGCCATAGCCAGGTGTCCAGCCCGGTAAAGCTGGCCAAACCACCACACACACCACCCAGCCAGCGATCAGAGGCGGACCGCCGCAGGCCGTTCAAAGCAGAAGCTTTCGCCAGGGGTGTCGCTGCAGGCGGCTGCAATAGGCGCGCCTTGGCCTGTGCAAACTCAGCCTCACTCAGGCTGCCACGGTTGCGCAACTGTTCAAGGTTTTCAAGGTCTTGGGCTAATGTCATAAGTAACTCCATTGGTTCAAAGCACGTGTTCGGCTTGATGACGCAAGAATAGGCCAGCCGCGTTCACAACACCAGCATCAGGCGACCAACGGTATTTTTGGCAGCACAAAGTTGCGCTATCGCGGCCCAGACTGCAAATGCGCAAAAATCCCAAAGGGGTTATGCGCCAAAGCGACCGACAACATGAACCCAAGGCACAGCAAAGCCACAACCAGACTGGCAGTCCGCAGTCGCCGGGTGGGCGCGCGCTTGAGCGCCAACGAACCCATAACGATGTAGAGCAGCAGTAAGCCCATCTTGGTGGCCAACCAGGGCACCGCAAACGGATTGAGATTCAGAATGGCCAGCAACAGCAGGGCTGCGCCTAACAGTGCCGTGTCAATGGTGTAGCTGAGGCGTCGCACTGCTGGCACCATGGCCCAGCGCGCACCCAATAGCACCGCGACGCCGCGCACCGCAAACAAGGCGCCACTGGTCAGCACCAGACCAAAATGGGTGGCGCGTGCCATCGGGTAGAGTTCGTATGGGGTCATGGTTGATTCAAAAGCATCGGCAAATCTGACCGGATTGCAAACTCTAAATGAGATAAACTCTCATTTAGAGCCCGTCATTCTGCCGCCCATGTCTGCCATCCCCTTGAGACTAACCCATTTGCCAACCGGCGCACACGCGACGGTGACATGTGTCAGTGCCAGTTCACTCCATGTAGATGCCGCCACATTGGAGCGGCTAGGCGAATTGGGATTTATTGCGGGTGAGCCCGTGCAGTTGCTGCAACGTGGTCCGGGTGGGCGCGAGCCGCTCGCCGTGGTGGTAGGCGAAACGATGTTTGCCCTGCGCTGGCTGGAAGCCGATTGCATCGAGGTTTTACCCCTGTGAGCGCCCCGGGCCACACGCTGAGCACGCGACCCTGGAACGTGGCCCTGGTCGGCAATCCGAATTGCGGAAAAACAGCGCTTTTCAACCTGCTGACCGGTGCACGTCAAAAAGTCGCCAACTACGCAGGCGTCACCGTTGAGCGCAAGATCGGCTTGATGCGCTTGGCCAGTGGCCACACGGTTTCTATCATCGACCTGCCTGGCGTCTACAGCCTGCACCCGGCAACGCCCGACGAAGAGGTGACGCTGGAGGTGATTGAGGGGCGACGCGTCGGTGAAGCGCCCGTTGACGCCATCGTCGCCGTGGTGGACGCCACCAACCTGCGCATGAACTTGCGCCTGGTTCTGGAGTTGCAGCGGCTGGGCCACCCGGTCATCGTGGCGCTGAACATGACCGATGTCGCCAAGGCACGTGGTCTGAATATAGACACAGCCAAACTCTCTGCCGAACTGGCATGTCCGGTCGTGGAAACAGTGGCGGTGCAGCACAACGGGCACACGGATCTGCTGGCGCAACTGGACCATGACTTTGCCTGCTCGCTGGCCGTTCCGGATGTGAACGCCGCAAAACCTGCCATGGCTACGCACTATGCACCCCGGGCCAGCGCCGATATCCAGCGCGAAGTGCGGCGCATTCTGGCCTTTGCCGCACCCGGAGCGGTGCAGTTCCAGCGGTTTCACTTTCGGGTGGACGCCTGGGCAATGCACCCGGTTTGGGGCCTGATGATTCTGGCCACGGTGTTGTTTCTGGTGTTCCAGGCGGTGTTTTCCTGGGCCAATGTGCCCATGGATGCGATCAAATCAGCCATGGTTTTTCTGTCAGACTGGACCACGGCCTACATGGCTGACGGCCCATTGCGCAGCTTGCTGGTAGACGGCGTGATTGCCGGTGCGGGTGGCGTGTTGGTTTTCTTACCGCAAATCTTGATTTTGTTTTTCTTCATCCTGGTGCTGGAGGACTCTGGCTACCTGCCCCGTGCCGCCTTTTTGCTGGACAACTTGATGGGCAAAGTGGGCCTGTCTGGCCGTGCCTTCATTCCCTTGCTGTCAAGTTTTGCCTGCGCCGTGCCGGGCATCATGGCCACACGCACCATTGCCAACTGGCAAGACCGGTTGGCCACCATTATGGTGGCGCCACTGATGACCTGCTCGGCACGGCTACCCGTCTATGCACTATTGATTGGCGCCTTTGTGCCAGACCGCAGCGTTGGCGTGTTCAACCTGCGTGGACTGACCCTTTTTGTGCTGTATGTGGCCGGGGTGATCTCCGCCATGACGGTTGCCTGGTTGTTCAAACGCATCTGGATGAAAAACCGCTACCAGCCCCTGATGCTGGAACTGCCGCCCTACCGCCTGCCCGGCCTGCGCAATCTCGTTCTGGGCCTGTGGGAGCGTACACGTATCTTCCTGCGCCGCGTGGGCACCATCATCTTTGCCATCATGGTCGTGCTGTGGTTCCTCTCAACTTACCCAGGTCCGCCGGATGGCGCAACCGGCGCAGCTATCCAGTACAGCATCGCCGGCATGCTGGGGCATTTTCTGGAGCCGCTGTTTGCGCCCATTGGCTTCAATTGGCAAATTTCCATTGCACTGGTGCCGGGCATGGCGGCGCGTGAAGTGGCAGTTGGCGCGCTGGGCACGGTGTATGCCTTGTCCGCTGCGGGCGATTCGGTTGCGAGTTCACTGGCGCCTGTCATTGCACAAAGCTGGTCGTTAGCGACCGCGTTTTCATTGCTGGCCTGGTATGTGTTTGCACCACAATGCCTATCGACCCTGGCGGTGGTCCGGCGCGAGACCAACTCGTGGCGCTACCCCATTCTGATGACAGCCTATATGTTTGCACTGGCCTATCTGGCGGCCTTTGTGACCTATCGCATGACGCTGTGGCTGGGAGGCTAAACCCGATGACGATGCAACTTCTGATCGTATTCCTGCTGGTAACTGGCTGTAGCGTTTACGCCCTTTGGGCGTTGCTGCCAGTTGCCGCGCGGCGCTTCATTGCGAATCAATTGGTGCAACTTCCATTTGGATCTGCGTGGAAAGCCCGGTTTCAAAAAGCTGGTTCAGCCGCATCCGGATGCGACTGCAGTGGTTGCGACAAGGTGGTGGACCAAACTCAGAAAGCGAAACCCATAGTCATCCGCTTCTACCAACCTCCTGGCAAGTAGGGTGCGCAGCAGATTCTGCGCCATACAGCCATAATTTGGCAAAATTGCGCGTCGCGCCAACGCCTGATCGCCCCATGCCTTTGAATCTGCCCGAAAAACCGAATTCAAGTCCTGCTGGAGGCATCGACTACATTGATGACAGGGGCATTTTCGAGGCCTTTGTAAACCGATTCCAGCTGGTCCTCATGGCGGCTTGTGTGATTTCGGCAATTGGCATACTGACACACGACGACCTGCGCTTGGAACGCATGGTTCAGGTTTCATGCTTCATGCTGGTGGTGCTGGTCAGTCGGTTTTCGATGCGCTTCGGCATCGCCACGGGAGTCAGCATTTTGGTACTGAGTCTGTGTACCTTGAACACTTTCTTTATCTACCGTTTTGCCGGTGTTCATAGCGCCAACCTGTTGATTTACCCCATGGTGGCTGCGTTCGCGGGATGGGCAATGGGGCGCCGCTGGCTGTGGGCTGTGTTTGGTTTCACGGTCATCGTTATTGTCGTTTTGGCACTGAGTGAGTACCTGGGAAGCTACCAGCCCAAGCCCCGAGCGGGTCCGTTGGTGGTCGCCGCCATTGGGGTTGGCGTGATGGTTGGCACTGCATTCCTCACCAGTGCAGTTTTTGCCGATTTCGCACACAGCCGCGAACGCCTGACTGCCATGTCGCGGCAGTTGGCCATGCAAAACCAGCGGCTCACTGAACAGAACACCGAGCTGTTGCATCGCGAGCATGAAGTGCAACATCTCAACCAGTCGCTGGAAGTGCGTGTGCAGCAACGGACAGCAGAGCTTCAGGATGCCCTGGCACAACTCCGCCAGTCACAGGAAGGCCTGGCGCGCTCAGAGCGGATGGCAGCCTTGGGGGCACTGGTTGCTGGGGTCTCACACGAGCTCAACACACCTATTGGCAACAGTATCACCGCAGCGAGTACCATTAATGAGTATGTCAAGACCCTGAAACGACAGGTCGACACCAATACCCTGAAGAAGTCAGAGCTGAATGAATTCAGTGACCAGTTGCAGCAGGGCTCCGAATTGGTGCTGCGCAATCTTGAGCGCGCGGCGGACCTTATTCAGAGCTTCAAACGCGTGTCGGTGGATCAGACCAGCGAGTCCATGCGAAGATTCAATTTGACCCAAGTGGTGCATGACGTCGTGTCAACTCTGACGCCGAGCCTGCGCCACCAGCCCCAGCGTCTGGCCGTAGAACTGCCGCCCGACATTGTGATGGATGGCTACCCAGGACCACTGGGGCAAGTGGTGATCAACCTGGTACAAAACGCCTATAGCCACGCGTTTGAAGAACGGCAGAGTGGTGGTGTGGTGTACATCAGTGCTTTGAGCAAGCGTTTGCCCGATGGGCGTGACGGAGTTTGCATTTCCGTGCAAGACAACGGAGATGGCATACCTGAGAAGAACGTGCCGCGCTTGTTTGAACCGTTTTTCACAACCAAGATGGGGCGTGGTGGAACCGGCTTGGGTCTGAGCATCGTTTACAACATCGTGCACGATGTCATGGGGGGGCTGATTGCGGTCCATTCCACGGTTGGGCAGGGCACACGCTTTGAGGTCTCGTTGCCGCTGCACATCCACCGTAGTCACTGAAGATGAGGCGAGGTGGCGTGGTCGAGGTCAGGGCGCTTCCAAGGGTCTACGTGGGTCATCAGGTTCAACACACGGTGGCGCTGCATGACCCGCTGGCGGGCCAGTACCGAGATGTCGTGTCCGGCCTCCACGGTGATGGCGGCATCAACCTCCAGGTGAGCGTCCACCACGATCATGTCGCCCATCTTGCGTGTGCGGACATCGTGCACGCCACTCACTCCGGGTGTTCCTTCCAGGGTTTCGCGAATGGCCTGCACCTCCTGCTCGTCGACCGCGCGGTCCATCAAGTCGTGTATGGCACTCCAACTGAATTCCCAGCCCATTTTCGCCACCATGAATCCGACGATGAGCGCGGCAATCGGGTCCAGAATCGGGTAACCCGCCAGGTTGCCGATGATGCCCAGGCCGACCACCAGCGACGAAGCCGCATCCGAGCGCGCATGCCAGGCGTTGGCCACCAGCATGCTGGACTTCACTTGCTTGGCCACAGCCAGCATGTAGCGGAACAGCAGTTCCTTGGCCACCAGGGCGCCACCCGCAACCCACAGCGCTACGACGTGCACCTGCTGCACCGTTTCGGGTGCCTCCAGCTTGCGAAACGCCGACCACAGCATGCCCACACCCACTGCCAGCAGCAGTAAACCTAGCACCAGCGATGCGGCGGTCTCAAAGCGCTGGTGGCCGTACGGGTGGTCTTCGTCCGCGTCTTTCTTGGCGTGGTGACTGGCAAAAAGCACCACAAAGTCAGCCACCAGGTCCGACAGCGAATGGATGCCGTCGGCAATCAACCCCTGTGACTTGGCAAATATACCCACCGCAATCTGGGTGGCAGTCAGGACGACGTTCACCGCTACGCTGACCCAGGTGCTGCGCGATGCGGCAGCGGCCCGCTCGCTGGCCGAATGCAGCGTGTCTTCAGGGTCATCAACGATTTCAGGGAAGTTCATGGTGAGAAATTGGGGTTTGCCGGTAAGCGCTGAAAGTGCAGTGCCCGAGCCTACTGATGCGATCTTAAGGAAAAATGATTGCTATGTTATTTATAGCTGCTTGCGCATATTCGACAGGGGCTAGCGGCCTATTTTATCATCATTGTTTCGCGATTTGCAGGAATAGTCTCCGTTTCGGGGCCACTTGGCATAGCGCTGGAGTCTTAAGAATACGCTAAGAACAGGAGGGCAAGATTGGCGCCAAGGAGTCAACATGCAAGCGCTAAAACCTTTTGTTCAGACCATTCGCCGCACCGCATCCGTGATGGGCGGCACCGCCTGCCTGTTCACTGCCCACGCCGCGACCCCGGCTGACACATTGGCTGGCTTCAGCGCCCAGGCGGGCAGCGCAGCGGTTGCAGCGCGGGGCCAGGAATTCTTTACCAAAACCCATGATCGCGAGTGGAGCTGTTCATCCTGCCATGGCGCAATTCCCACGCAAACCGGCAAACATGCATCCACCGGCAAGCCCATTGGCCCGTTGGCGCCAGCGTTCAACGCCGAACGTTTCACCGACAAGGCCAAGACCGACAAATGGTTCCGGCGCAATTGCAACGACGTGGTGGGTCGCGAATGCACCGCGTCTGAAAAGGCTGACGTCATGAGCTGGCTTATCAGCATCAAACCTTGATAGCCCAGATCTTGCACACGCTCCCACTGAAAAAAACATGACACTACCGCCCTCCGTTCACTTCGTCCGTCTACTCGTCGCCATCGTGGCCGCCAGCGGCATCCCCCATGCGGCTATGGCCGACAACAACGGCCGCGCCATCCCTTTGCTGCCCTTGTACAAGCAGGAATGCGCCGCTTGCCATGTGGCCTACCCGCCCACACTCATGCCGGCAGCCTCGTGGACCCGGATCATGGCCAACCTGCCCAAGCACTTTGGTACCGACGCGTCGCTGGACCCTGCCACCACAAAAGATCTGTCTGGCTGGATCCATTCCCACGCCGGTACCTACAAACGCGTGAGCGAGGAACCCCCACACGACCGCATCACCCGCACCAAGTGGTTCGACCACAAGCACCGCGAGGTGTCAGCTGCGACCTGGAAGCTTGCCTCCGTCAAGAGCGCTGCTAACTGCGGCGCATGCCACACGCAAGCCGACAACGGAGACTTCAGTGAACGCAACATTCGCACTCCCCGCTAAGGAGTCCGTCAACCCCAGGGTTACCCCGGCGGAGGTCACGTCCGTCTTGGTGTGGGACGCTCCGGTGCGGGTCTTTCACTGGTTGATGGTGGCGTGCTTTGCCGGTGCCTATCTCACGTCAGAGAGCGAAACCTGGCGCCTGCTGCACGTCACACTGGGCTACACCATGGCAGGCCTGGTGGCCTTTCGCATCATCTGGGGCTTTGTAGGCACCCGCTATGCCCGTTTTTCCTTTTTTGTTCGCAGACCCAAAGCCGTTGCTGCCTACCTTCGCAGCATACTGGCTCGCAAACCGAAACACCATACCGGCCACAACCCGGCGGGCGCAATTGCCATTGTGGGAATGCTGGCACTCACCGCCGCAATTGCCCCAACGGGATGGGCAACCTACAACGAATGGGCAGGTGAATGGGTCGCCGAACTCCACGAAGTCATTGCCAACGGGATGCTGCTACTGATCGGCTTGCACATTGCCGCCGTCATGGTCTCGGGCTGGTTGCATAAGGAGAACCTGGCACGCGCCATGCTAACCGGGCGCAAGAACGGCACCATCAGCCAGGGCATTCCCAGTGCCTGGCGAGGGGTGGCAGCGCTGATTTTGGCCGCCGTGGCAGGGTTTTGGTTTTTGCAATGGTGCAAGTGCTGAACACAGCTGTAACAGGATGTGTCATCTTTATATGTTTTGTTACAAATATTCGCAGTTAATTATATAAATGTATTTGCAAAATGCAATTGCATCCAATCAACCTCAAAAGGAGTCCCCATGAAGAATCTTTCCCGGCGCAGACTGCACGCGCTCGCGGCCACCGTGTTTCTGGTTTGCGCCAGTGCGAGCGTTCAGGCACAGACCACACCGGCAGGCCGTTTACTCGCGTCGAACTGCTTCCAGTGTCACGGTACCAACGGCAAGGGGCCTGGCTTTGACACGTTGGCTGGCAAGTCCGCCAACGAGCTCTACAAGGACATGGTCGAGTTCCGCTCGGGCAAAGAGGGCAACGGCATCATGGCAAAGCACTCCATGGGCTACACCGACGCCCAGCTTCGCCAGCTTGCCCAATGGCTGTCCACCCAACGCTAACCTGGAGAATCACCATGCATAGACGCAATTTTTTGGCAGCCAGTGCTGCATCCGCGCTGGCTACGTCCGTATTTGCCGATGATGACAAAAAAAAGTCGTCAAGCACGCGAACAACTTCCGGCTCAACGCCCTTGGTAGTCCCCACCAGCACAACCGTCAAGGCCCGAGTCATCGTCATCGGCGGTGGCATGGCCGGTACCACGGTGGCCAAGTACCTCCGGCTTTGGGGCGACAGCATCGAAGTCACCCTGGTGGAACGCATGCCTACCTACACCTCCAACATCATGAGCAGCCTGGTCCTCACAGGCCAGCGCACGATGGCAAGCCTGACTTACAAATACGACACGCTGCGCAGCAAGTACGGTGTCACCACGGTGTTTGGTGAAGTGGTTTCGGTCGACCCCGTCGACGCCAAAGTGACATTGCGCGACGGAACCGTCCTAAGCGCAGACCGCATTGTGATGGCACCCGGAATCACCTTTGACACAGTTGAAGGCCTGGGCACGTCCAACAAGATGCCCCACGCCTGGGTCGCAGGTCCCCAAACCAGTTTGCTGGCCAGCCAGCTGGGCGCCATGCGCGCCGGCGGCGTGGCGATTCTGACCATTCCCAAGGTGCCGTATCGCTGCCCCCCCGGCCCGTACGAGCGTGCTTGCCTGGTGGCGGACTGGCTGCGGGTCAAGAAGCCCGGATCCAAGCTGATTGTGCTGGACGCCAACGACGATATTGTGGTGGAAAAGGACAACTTCACCAACGCCTTCCTGGGAATACATGGCAACGTGATTGAGTACCACAACAAAGCCGAAGTGCTCAGCGTGAACACGAACACCATGACCCTGTACACCACCGGCGGTGGCACGTTTACGGGCGATGTCGTCAACATGATTCCACGCCAGCGCGCGGGCGGCCTGATTGAGGCAACCGGCTTGAACAATTCCATTGATGGGCGCTTTGCCGGGGTCAACGTGCTGAGCTACGCCAGTACGACGCCCGGCGCCAGCAAGGTGCACATCATCGGCGACTCCAGTGCGACGACCCAGCCTAAAGCGGGCCACGTCGCCAACCAGGAGGCCAAGGTCTGTGCTGATGCGTTGACCCGCATATTTGCCGGTGGCAGCCCGGACGCGGCGCCCGTGACCAACTCGGCCTGCTTCTCGACCATCACGACCACACAGGCTTCGTGGCTGCACGCGATGTACCAATATGACCCGAAATCAGGAACGATGGTGGCGGTACCCGCCGCGACCGGCGCCTCGGTTGGCTGGAACGCTGAGTCCTTTAAAGACATGGGCAAGTGGTTTGGTGCTTTGATGGCCGATACCTTCGCCTGACGCTCGGGAGATAATCACGGCATGCGCATCCTGCTCGCCGAAGACGACTCCCTCTTGGGCGACGGGTTGCGTGCCGGGTTGCGTCAGCTCGGATTCCTAGTTGACTGGGTGCGCGATGGTGAGGCTGCAGAGCGCGAATTGCGCGCGCAGCCCTACACGGCCGCTGTGCTGGACCTTGGCTTGCCGCGCAAAGACGGGCTACAGGTCCTGGCCGCCATCCGCGCGGCGAAGATTGCAACCCCCGTTTTGGTGTTGACCGCGCGCGACACCGTGCCTGACCGAATCCTGGGATTGGACATGGGCGCCGATGACTACGTGGTCAAGCCCGTTGATTTGCATGAACTGGCAGCGCGCTTGCGCGCTCTGGTGCGCCGGGCACATGGCCAGCCGCACGAATGCTTGGCAGCCCAGGACGTGGTACTGGACCCGGCCTCGCGCACCGTGCGCAAGGCGGACGTTCCAGTCACCCTGTCAAACCGGGAGTTCGACTTGCTACAGGCCTTCCTGCTGGGCGCAGGAAGGGTACTGTCGCGCGAACAGCTGGAGCAGCAGCTGTACAGCTGGGGGCAGGAGGTGGACAGCAATGCCATTGAAGTGCATATCCACAACCTGCGTCGCAAGCTGGGAAATACGCTGATACATACCGTGCGCGGCGTCGGTTACACACTGCTGCGCGAACCGGCCAATCCATGACGCCATGATCCTGGCTCCACACTCCCTGCAACGCAGGCTCCTGATGTTGGTTCTGGGAGTGGTCACTATCGTGTGGCTTGCAACAGCCGCACTGACCTGGCTGGATGTGCGCCATGAATTGGACGAGTTACTGGACGGGCACCTGGCACAAGCGGCGGCGATTCTGGTGGTGCAACAGGGTCAGGAAATGGATGGTGACCACGACAGTGTCGACGCGCCATCTTTGCACCGCTATGCACCCATGGTTGCGTTTCAGGTATTCCACGAAGGGCGACTTTCCATGCGTTCGACCAACGCGCCGCAAGCGGCAATGGCGGGCGTTGACAGCGACTTCAGGTCAGGCTTTGAAACAGTTCAGATCGAGGGGACTGCGTGGCGTGTGTTCTCAACCTACGGGGCCGAGCGCGACGTGCATGTCTACGTCGGCGAAGAGACGGACTCACGCGCTCACATTCTGTGGGCTGTTTTGCGCAGCACCTTGCTACCGATGGCAACTGCGTTACCCTTGCTAGCGCTCGCTTTGTGGTGGGCCATTCACCGCAGCGTGGCGCCCATGCGTCGCCTTGGGGTCACACTCGCCCGACGCGAACCGATGGCGCTCACCCGACTTGAAATGGACGGGGCGCCGACAGAAATTGCGCCCATGGTGGACGCCCTCAACAGCCTGTTCGAGCGCATGGGTAACCTGCTCGAATCCGAACGACGATTTACGGCAGACGCATCCCACGAACTGCGGACACCCATTGCAGCCATACGGACCCAAGCCCAGGTGGCTCTCGGTGAAACCGACGTTGCACTGCGCCGCCATGCGCTCCGCAACACCCTGGAAGGCTGCGACCGCGCCATCCGTCTGGTAGACCAATTGCTGACCCTCTCGCGTCTGGAGGCATCGTCCGTACCCGTGATGGAAAGTATTGATTTAGCGGTTCTGGTTCGGCGCGTGGTAGCGGACATTGCTCCCAAAGCCATTTCAAAAGGCCAATCGCTGGAGTTTGATTGCGCAGAGCCGTGCCACGTGCCCGGAAATGAAACGCTATTGGCGGTTCTGGTTCGCAACCTGGTGGACAACGCCGTGCGCTACGGCCCCACATCGGCGAGGGTCACCATTACCCTGAGACAACGTGACGACGGAAGGATGATCTTGCAGGTCGAAGACAGCGGAGCGGGCTTGTCTGACGGCGACCTCCTTCGCTTGGGAGAGCGCTTCTTCAGAGTTCCCGGAAATGACGAAAATGGCAGTGGTCTGGGCTGGTCTATCGTGAAGCGGATTGCCATCGTGCACCAAATGCAGCTGAGTGCCACACGCTCTGCGAAGCTCGGCGGGCTCGCCGTCACGGTGGTCGTTTGAGCACTGTTTTGTATCGTCTCTGAGTCTCCCTCAGGTAGGATGGCATCCGTATCAGGGTGTGGAAATTACGGGTCCCGGAACACAGCCAACACCATAGTGGCGGCCTACAATGCACAACCCATAACAACAGGGCACGGGGCCATGCGCCTAAGCATCGTCCTCACGCCACAGAGGATTCACAATGCCAAATCAGACGCCGATTTCACCCAAGGCTCCGGTCTCCAGTTCCGCTGAAAAAAGCGCCCAGTTGCGCCAGGCGGCGCTGGAATACCACCAGTTTCCCACCCCCGGGAAAATAGCAATATCCGCAACGAAGCAGCTGGTCAACCAGCACGACCTGGCCCTGGCTTATTCACCCGGCGTTGCTGCACCGTGTGAAGAGATTGTCAAAGACCCCAACAACGCATTCAAGTACACCAGCCGGGGCAACCTGGTAGCGGTCATCACCAACGGCACGGCCGTTCTGGGCCTTGGCGACATTGGACCCCTGGCAGCCAAGCCGGTAATGGAAGGCAAAGGCGTATTGTTCAAGAAATTTGCTGGCATTGATGTCTTTGATATCGAGATCAACGAGAAGCACGACCTGGACAAGCTGGTCGACATTATTGCGTCTATGGAGCCGACGTTCGGTGGCATCAATCTGGAAGACATCAAAGCGCCTGACTGCTTCTATGTAGAGCGAAAACTGCGTGAGCGCATGAAAATTCCGGTCTTTCATGATGACCAGCACGGCACCGCCATTGTGGTTGGCGCGGCCATTTTGAATGGCCTCAAGGTGGTCGGAAAAGACCCAAAAGAAGTGAAGTTGGTCACGTCAGGGGCTGGCGCTGCTGCTTTGGCGTGCTTGGGCTTGTTGGTCAAACTCGGCATCCAACGCGAAAACATCTGGGTTACCGACCTGGCTGGCCTGGTCTATGAGGGGCGCGTGGAATTGATGGACGCCGACAAGGCCGTTTTTGCTCAGCCAACCCATGCGCGAACCCTTCGCGACGCCATTGTCGACGCTGACATCTTCTTGGGACTTTCCGCTGGTGGTGTTCTCAAGGCCGACATGGTTAGAACTATGGCGGCCAAGCCCCTGGTTTTTGCCTTGGCCAACCCGACGCCAGAGATACTGCCCGAAGAAGTGCAAGCCGTGCGCGACGACGCCATCATCGCCACCGGCCGCACCGACTACCCCAATCAGGTCAACAACGTCCTGTGTTTCCCCTACATTTTTCGGGGCGCGCTGGACGCCGGGGCATCAACCATCACATTGGAGATGGAAATCGCGGCCGTGCACGCCATCGCAGACCTTGCGCAGGCTGAGCAAAGCGAAGTAGTCGCGGCGGCCTATTCCGGCGAGCAGCTCGCCTTCGGACCCGATTATCTGATTCCCAAGCCCTTCGACCCCCGCTTGATGATGAAGATCGCGCCTGCCGTGGCCAAAGCGGCTGCGGACAGTGGTGTCGCCTTGCGTCCGATTGCCGACATGGATGCTTACCGGGAAAAGCTGCAGAGCTTTGTGTATGCCTCCGGCACTACCATGAAGCCCATTTTCACCGCGGCCAAGAAGGCGCTCAAGAAACGTGTGGCCTATGCCGAAGGCGAAGACGAGCGCGTGCTGCGAGCGGCCCAGATCGTGGTCGACGAGCGACTGGCGCTGCCTACCCTGATTGGCCGCCCATCCGTCATCGCCGAACGGGTGGAGAAGTTTGGACTGCGACTGAAAGAGGGCGTGGATTACAACGTGGTTAACGTGGAGCTGGATCACCGCTACCGGGATTTCTGGCAGACCTACCACCGCATGACCGAGCGCAAGGGCATCACCGCACAGGTCGCCAAGATCGAGATGCGCCGCCGCCTGACCCTGATTGGCTCTATGCTGCTGCATAAGGGGGATGTCGATGGCATGATTTGCGGAACCTGGGGAACCACCGCACTGCACTTGCAGTACATCGACCAGGTCATTGGCAAGCGCACCTCCGTCGGCATGGATGCGGCGATGGACGTGCCTATTTATGCCTGCATGAACGGGCTGATGCTGCCGGGGCGCCAGGTCTTTATTGTTGATACCCACGTGAACTACGACCCCTCAGCGCGAGAACTCGCCAAGATAACCATTATGGCTGCAGGAGAAATGCGTCGATTTGGCTTTAAGCCTAAGGCAGCCTTGCTCAGCCACTCCAGCTTTGGCAGCAGCAACGAGCCCAGTGCTCTGAAGATGCGCCAGACGCTAGCGCTGCTTCAGCAGCAAGCGCCGTGGCTGGAAGTGGATGGTGAAATGCATGGAGATGTCGCTTTGGATGGTGTAGCCCGCACAGCACTCATGCCCAACAGTTCGCTGCAAGGCGATGCCAATTTGCTGGTCATGCCCAACATCGATGCAGCTAATATTGCTTACAACCTGCTGAAAACCGCCGCGGGGGGCAACATTGCCATTGGCCCAGTGCTTTTGGGAGCTGCCAAACCGGTGCATGTCCTCACGGCGAGCACCACCGTGCGTCGAATCGTAAATATGACAGCGCTCACTGTGGCTGATGCAAATGCGGTTCGTTAGTCTCTCCAGAAGCAGTTAGTACACACTCACAGCCCAAAAAAACGGAAAGGCCTTGCCTAAAATTTGGGCAAGGCCTTGCTTTTTTGGGTGAAATACGCGACACTGCCTCCCTTGCATTTATCGGGTTAACCCGGGGTTTTTGAGGGATGAGATGGTGCGCAAAGGGTTTGTAAAGTTAGTGCTTGCCAGCTTTTTGTTGGTCCTGACGATGGTGTTGTGTGGCGGTGTACAGGCAAGGGAATGGGCCGCAACATCCGCGATAAGCACCACGGTTGCACTGAACGAACTACCCTCGCAGGGAATCGAAATCTACCGTTTGATCCACCAGGGTGGACCTTTTCCATATGGAAAAGACGGTACGGTTTTTGGCAATCGGGAACGCTTGTTGCCTGCTCAAAAGCGGGGGTACTACCGTGAATACACCGTCAAAACACCCCGATCCGGTAACCGTGGTGCCCGTCGAATTGTGTGTGGAGGCCCAGCCACTACACCAGACACCTGTTTTTACACGGCCGACCATTACGCGAGTTTTCGCAAAATTGTGCCGTGAATCGAATTTATACCTTTTAAGAAAGAGAAGCGGGAATGGACATGCCACTTCGAACAGTTAGAACCAACATCGTGCAGTCGATTCGGGCCTTCAGGGTGCCCGATTTGCAGGAGGCTGCCCAGGCTTTGGGGCACCACTTTTTGTATGCCAACCTGGCAGAAGCACAAACCAAGCAAGATGTGTTGGACCTGATTGGCCAGCAATTCAAACTGCCAGCCCACGTCGGTAAGAACTTTGATGCCCTGTACGACAGCATGACCGACCCGGTGCACAAGTCCGGCCCCCAGCCCGGCTTTATCACCGTGCTGGAGCACATACCCGCGAACACGAAATTTGATAAAGAAGCGCGCGAGCAATTGCTCGACATCTTCCGCGACACCGCAGACTATTGGGGAGACCGGAAAATTCCGTTTAGATGCTTCTATTCTTTTCTGTAGCCCGTTCTGCACACACCAGCCAAGCAGAACGGGCGAACGAGGCAAGCGGTACCGCACTTCAAACCCCGGCGATTTCGGGTATTGAGATGACGACCGAGACCGGCGAAAGGATGCCGACCGACAAGTTGTTGGACGTGTCCCCATTTGCGCTGCGAATGAGCAGCCCCTTTAACTCCGGATACTGGCTGGCTGCCGCCTGAGTCCAACGGATACCAACGCTGTCTACACGACAGTGTCATAGTGTCGACAAATAGCCCATCCCCGCGATGGGCTATCTTCGCTTGGCGCTGTACTATCATCCCTCCACCACTACGACACCCCTTGGGATGGGATTCCTCGCCAACCTGCTGCCAGCCTCAATCAAACGAAGGCTCATTTCATTTTTGGGAGGGCCCAGCGATGACCGCTTCGCGCGTGTATTCCATGCCAGCCCGGACTGGATCGTCATCACCCGGCTAAGCGATGGACTGATCGTGGACGTCAATCAGGGGTTCGTAACCATCAGCGGTTTTGCAGTCGGAGATGTGTTGGGGCACCATATGTCCGAGTTCGACGTATGGGCACATCCTGAGCAACGCAAGACCTTGGTCGACGGGCTCACGTGCCACGGATTCGCACGCGACACACTGGTCCAGCTTCGGCGGCGCGATGGAACGGTGCGTGACTGTCTGGTCAATGCAACACTGCTGGTCCTGCAAGGTGACACCCACACGCATGCCGTTTGGATTGCGCGTGACGTAACCGAGCAACGACGCATACAAGAAGAAGTCCAGAACCTCAACGCCGAGCTGGAAGTGCGCGTCACCCGGCGCACCGCCGATCTGGAGTGTGCCAATCAGGAACTAACGCTAACATTGGCCAACCTGAAGACGACCAAAGACCAACTGGTGCAGTCCGAAAAAATGGCCGCACTGGGCGCCCTGGTGGCGGGTGTAGCGCACGAGCTCAACACACCCATCGGCAACGGACTCACAGTCGCCAGTTCCCTGCAATACCGCGTTCAGGAATTCGATGCCCTGATGGGCTCAGGTATGAAGCGCTCTGACCTTGCCACGTTTGTAGAGGACACCCGACAGGCCGCCGATATCATGGCCCGAAATCTAGCTCGGGCGGGGGCACTGGTCACCAGTTTCAAACAGGTTGCAGTGGACCAGACCAGTTCGCAGAGGCGACACTTCTCTTTGATCGTTCTGGTTTCGGAAATTTTACTCACGCTGAGCCCGTCCATTCGCAAGTCCGGCTGCACCGTGACTACTGAAATTGCCGATAACCTGCAGATGGACAGCTACCCCGGGCCATTGGGACAGGTGCTCACCAACCTGGTCAACAACGCCATGGTGCACGGCTACCGGGAAATGCCCTGCGGTCCAATCGCCATCACCGCACAATGCACCGGCCCCAATCAGCTACGATTGAAGGTTAGTGACAGCGGTCACGGCATTCTGAAATCCGACCTGACCCATGTATTTGAGCCCTTTTTTACAACCCGCATGGGCCAAGGTGGTTCCGGATTGGGTCTGCATATCGTGCACAACCTCGTCACCAGTGTGCTCGGGGGGCAAATCACGGTCCAAAGCGAAGCCGGGCACGGTGCTGTATTCACGCTCGTGCTACCAACCTCTGCGCCCGGGCAGACAGGTAGCTTGTAACCGCCTTTGAAAGATGTTTAAGGACTCCGCAATGACACACGCCTCCACCGACACGGAGATCTCCGAAGAGCTAGTCAGAAAATTCGACAAGCTCGGCCCGCGCTACACCTCATACCCCACCGCGGACAGGTTCCATGCCAATTTTACGGAGACAACCTATCGCGGTTACCTGGACCAACGCTCCAGCCGCACGGACAACCCCCCGTTGTCGATTTACATCCACTTGCCATTCTGTGAGTCACTGTGCTACTTCTGTGCCTGTAACAAAATCATTACCAAGGACCATGCGCGCGTAAGCGAATACCTGTGTTACCTGGACAAGGAAATGGCGCTGGTGGCATCCCGCATTGGCACGGATCGCAAAACGGTCCAGTTGCACCTGGGTGGTGGTACTCCCACTTTTTTCAGCGAAAGCGAATTGCGTGAGCTCATGGCCATCGTGCGCAGGCACTTTGAATTCACACCAGACGCCGAGCTGGGCGTGGAAATTGACCCCCGTACGGTCCAGCCCCAAACCCTGGCCATGCTGGCTGAACTGGGCTTCAACCGCAATAGTTTTGGCGTACAGGACTTCGACCCGGCCGTGCAACAGGCCGTCAACCGCATTCAGCCGTTGGACATGGTGGAGCAGGCGGTGGTGGAGAGCCGCAAATCCGGCTTCCAGTCCATCAATGCAGACCTGATTTACGGCCTTCCCAAGCAGACGCTGGAAAGCTTCAGCCGCACGCTGGACAGCCTGATCCGCGTCTCACCGGACCGCATCGCGCTGTACAACTATGCGCACTTGCCAGGCAGGTTCAAAGCACAGCGCCTGATTTTCGAAAACGACCTGCCCTCGGCGGAGTTGCGTCTGCAGATTTTCCTGATGTCCATGCGCCGCCTGCTCGACGCTGGCTACGTCTACATTGGTCTGGACCACTTCTCCAAACCCGACGACGAGTTGAACAAGGCGAGACTGGACAAGACCCTGCACCGCAATTTCCAGGGTTACACCACACGTTCCGAGTGCGATCTGATCGGATTGGGCGTATCGGCGATCAGCAAGGTTGGCAACTCGTATAGCCAGGCTGTGCGCACTGTCAGCGCCTATTACCAGCACCTGGACGCTGGCCGCTTACCGATCGAAAAAGGCTTTGAGTTGAGCCAGGACGATGTGCTGCGCCGCAACATCATCATGACACTGATGTGCAGTGCGCCGGTGGAGTTTGACGCCATCAGCCGTGACTACAGCATTGACTTCAAGACCTATTTTGAAGCCGAGTTACTGAGGCTCCAGCCCTACGAAGTAGCGGGCTTGATCAGCATAGACGCATTGGCCATTCGAATAACACCCAAAGGGCGGCTGTTTGTGCGTGCCAGCGGAATGGTGTTCGACAAATACCTCGGTCAGCCCACAACTTCTACCTACTCGAAACTGATTTAGGGCGTGATAACCAGATGGAGTGGTGCAGCTTAGCTGGCGCCAGGAACCTTGCCAATAAACGTGACGGGCTGGCTGTCTTTGCTGGCGCCAGTGGCCGTGGGCGCCCCTTTCAACAGCTTTTCCAGGGTAACGCCATCCAGCACCTTCAAGTAGGCTGCCGTGGCGGCAACCAAAGCAACTTCCAACACGCAAGCAGAAGCGAAGACGCACTGGTTGTTTTCACGGTGGAAACATTCGGCCATATGAAAGTCGGTTTCTGTCTGGCGAACGACGTTTCCAATATTGATGTCTGCTGGCTCCGCCCCTAGTGTGAGTCCGCCCTTGCGGCCTCGCACCGTTTTTACCAGTCCAATTTTCCCCAAGTGGTGAACAACCTTGGTCAGGTGGTTCTTCGATATGGTGTGCAGGTTGGCAATATCCTGAATCGTCACCAGATGGCCCCGGTTGACGGCCAGGTACATCAGGGTTCGCAGCGCGTAATCGGTGTAGGTCGTCAATCGCATGGCATGTCCTATACCGGTTGCAGTTGTGACTGCAGGTGTTGGAGCAATTCCACATAGGCACTCACTGGCACTTCTTCCGCTCGGCGTTGCACGTCAAAGACTCCAGCAAAGCCTTTTTCTTCCAGCCAGCGGCCCAGCGTATGGCGCAACAACTTGCGCCGCTGACTGAATGCCACTTGCACCAACTCGCTCAACAGGCCCACATTCAGCGCTGGTGGATTTGCGAACGGCACCATGCGAACCACCGCGCTGTTAACCCGCGGCGGAGGATCAAAACTCTCGGGCGGCACCAGGAGCACGTTTTCCATGGCATAACGCCACTGCAACATCACACTCAGCCGCCCAAACGCTGCGGTTGCCGGCTTTGCCACCATGCGGTCAATCACTTCCTTCTGTAGCATGAAGTGCTGGTCTTCAATGACATCCACCGCATCGAGCAAATGAAAAAGAATGGGCGTCGAGATGTTGTAGGGCAGATTGCCGACAACGCGCAACTTGCTCGCCGCGGCCTCACTATTCGCTATTGAATCAGAAGCACTCCATTCAGCATTGACGAGGGAAAAATTAACCTTTAGCACATCTGACTCAATCACGGTGAGCTGTCCATGGCAGCGCAGGCGCTGGGCCAAATCACGGTCCAGTTCAATCACAATCAAATGCCCCAGGCGCTCCACTAACGGCTGGGTGAGCGCAGCCAGACCCGGGCCGATCTCCACCATGCGCTGCCCCGGCTTGGGCGCAATGGCTTGCACGATGTCTTCAATAATTCCGCCATCGGTCAGGAAGTGCTGGCCAAATCGCTTGCGGGCAATGTGCTTCATGCCAGGAAACTACTGGGTCGCCTCACGCAACTCGACAAAGGCATTGGCCCGGATTTCCTGTGCCCAGCTGGCAAAGGCGGCTTCATAGCGGCTTTCCTTGAGTTGGGCACGTATTCCTTCACGAACCTCACGCTCACTGAGCTCCACACGCCTGCGCTCCAAAACCTGAATCAGGTGCACACCAAAGCGCGAAACTACAGGGGCGCCGATTTGCCCCTCCGCGAGACGGTTCATGGGTTCCTCAAACTCTGGAACGAAGACGCCCTGACTGACCCACCCCAGGTCGCCCCCCTGAGGCGCACTGCCATCTTGCGAATGCTCGCGGGCCACGGCCTCAAACGTAGTGGAACGCGATTCAATGCGCTTCTTGAAATCAGCGGCCTTGGCCACTGCCGCCGCCTGTGTCAGTTGCGGACCCGGACGCAACAAGATATGGCGCGCACGGGTCTGCACGGCTACCTGAGCTGCGACCGAGGGAGCCTTGCGCTCAATTACTTTCAAAATGTGAAAGCCCGCGCCCGAACGAACAATGTCAGAAACCTGACCGGCTGCCAGGTTTTGGGTTGCAGCCACAAACGAGGGTGGATAGCGGTCCGCGCGACGCAAACCCAACTGCCCGCCGTTGGCTCGGTCACCTGCGGAGACCTCACTGACCAAGACTGAAAAATCTTCGCCTGCGCGAATGCGGTCCAGTGCTCTTTGGGCCTGCAACATCCGCTGTTCGGCTTGTTCGGTTGTCGCGCTCTCGGGAACCGACACCAGCAGGTTCGCAAGATTGATCTCTTGCGCCATGGGGTCAGCTTGACCCGCACGCTGCTCCGCAATGACTGCATCGATATCGCCTTCTGAAATGCGAAGACGCCCCTCCACTTCACGCTCATGCAAGCGCGACAAGGTCAACTGGTCCCGCAACTGGCTGCGAAATTGGGCTACGGTGAGCCCGTCCTTCGCCACGCGCAGGCGCAGCTCGGCCACGTCAATCTGATTCTGGCGCGCAACCCCTTGCTCGGCCTGATTAACCGCTGCCTCGTCGACGCGGATCCCAGTCTCCCGGGCATGTTGCAGCTGGGCGCGTTCGCTAATCAGGCGCTCGAGCACGCGGCGCTGGAGTTCTTCCGTCGATGGTGCAGCGATACGCTGTTGGGCGAGATCCCTGGCGGCGCGCTGCATCGCGGATCGGACCTCGTTTTGGGTAATAGGTTCCGAGTTCACGATCGCAACAATCGAGTCGGCGGCGCGCGGGGCTTGGGCGTGCGCCAACACAACAAAACTGCTGCAAATAAGGCCAAAGACGGGTACCCAGTTTCGAAAATTCATGGTCTTTCAATCGTAGTTGCTAAAGCGGCTCAAGCTGCCACCCGAATCCCGCAAATTCTGGTATCGCGAAATGTTTTGGGTCAAGGACTGCAAGGGGCTAACACCCAAACGGGTGAAGCCTACCAGCTCAAGCTGAAACATCAGCCGCCCGGTCGAAGTGGAGGTGCTGGTTTGCACCCGCTCCAGCACGACGCGCGCCAGCCAGCAGCCCGCATCGTACTCGACGCCTAAAATGGTGTCGACCAAACGTCGTTCGCTCAGACTGTAGTTCAGACGCCCCACGCTGTAGTACCGGCCCTCCCCCTGGCCACGTCCTGCTCCAAGGTCCTGGCCCTTGTCGCCCCACAAATTGTTGATGGGCCATTGCCAGCTGACATCGAGCTGCTCGCTGGCGTCGCGCTGGTAGCGGTAGGCGGCATTGATCACACGGTAGTTGCCCGGGTTGTAGCGGGTTCCTATCGTGGAGCGAATGGACTGGTCGGTCTTGGCGTTGTACTGTACGGTGGAATCCACGGCCCAGCTGTCATGCACGTTGACCGAAGCGCCTAGCAATACATCGCTGAATCCGGCCTGGGCACCGGCGGTGGCGGGGTTCAGAGTGACTTGCTGGTCGTCAAACCGCAGGCGCTGCGCCACTCCGAAGCGCGCCAGTTGGGCGCCGCTGTCCGCATCCACAAACCGGGTGGTTACACCCAGGGTCAGCAGGTTGTTATCGGAGATTTTGTCGTGTCCAACAAAGGCATTTTCGGTGTAAATGGTGGCAAAGTTGAAGTCGTTGCTGGCCGTATCGTAGTTGGGCAGCTGACCCTGGTTGCGGTACGGCGTGTAAACATAGAAGGCGCGTGGCTCCAGGGTCTGGATCAGGTTGCTGCCAAAAAACCGGGCTTCGCGTTCAAACACCAGTCCACTGTCCAGACTGAAAGTCGGCACCACGCTATCCGCTGACCGCGTGCCATTGGAGAGGGCAGCGTCAAACTGGTAGGCACTGGCGTGCAGCTGCATCTTGGGGGTAAAGAAACCTGCCGGTACCAGCCACGGCCGACTGACCTGCAACAACGCCACGCCACGCTGGGTGTTGGGTTGCAGAGTCTTGTTACGGTCCGCTACAAACTGCGTGAAGTCACCGTCGATGGACCAGTCCAGTCCCTGCACATTGGTCAGGGCGTAGCGGGCCGAGATTTGGGGCAAGCGATCATAGGGAGGAACAATGGGTGCCGTCACGTCCTGCAGGGTTTGCCATTTGAGCACCCTCAACGCACTGGAAAACGCACCGGCGCCCCAGGTCGCAGTCAGATCGTTGGGCAACAGCCGCTGCGTCACGGCCACTCCCACGCTGGCACTGGTATTGGCTATGGCATTCGCGTCTGCGATCGTGCTGTTGCTGGTGAAATCGCGCCAATAATTGTCATCACTGACGCGATTGATATTGGCGCCTATCACCACATTGCCCAAGGGTGTGGCAACGACCCCGCGGTGCATATACGACAGCCCCCAGCGGTCCGAATCCGTGAGCCTGTCGTTGGGCATGTAGTTGGCGCGCACAGTACCGGTGTATTGCGGCTCCAGATACCGGAACTCCGCACCGAAGTCCACTCCCCGACGGGTCATGAACGACGGTGTAAAGGTGGCGTCCCGGTTGGGCGCAATGTTCCAGTAATAGGGCAGTGCCACTTCCACTCCGTTGTCGGTACCAACGCCGATTGTGGGTGGCAACAAGCCAGACTTGCGCTTGTCGGTCAGCGGAAAACTGATCGCAGGAATCGGCAGAACCGGAACACCCTTGAAGCTGACCACCGCACCGTGTGCAATGCCCACATCTTCATCATTGTCCAGGCTGATGCTGGTAGCCCGCAGAATCCAGTCCGGCAGCCATTCAGGTCCCGGCTTGCGGCGGCAGGTGGTGTAGGTGGCGTTGTGGATAACGGTGTGGCTATCGTCGACGAAATCGGCCCGGCTGGCTTCCCCATGGCCTTCATTTTTAAGGAAATGAAACCGCGGCTCGTTGAAGAATCCCTCAAACGCGTCCACTTTCAACTCCAGCAACGGCCCCTCAAATACATCGCCCTTGCGGTTGATGCGGACGTGGCCACTGGCCTTGACCTGATCGGTCGGCTGGAAGTATTCGATCCGGTCAGCGCGAATGACGGTGCCGGCCTTGCGCAACTCCACGTTACCTTCGATCACCGACTCCAGATCGGGTGTGCCCGACATGCGGTCGCCCTTTATAAAGACAGGCAGGCTGCCGGGTTGACCGGGAGGGAGTGCCTCCTCCAGCCGGCCACTGGGTTTAAGAAGCACCGGCCCTGTCGGGTCCAAACCCAGGGGTGCTACCCCTGTTTGCGCCAAACCCGTGCGCCCAACCATGAGTAGACTGACAGCGATTGCCAGACTGGACATCAGATGTTGGTTGCCGTTGGGGCGAACGCGCAAATCGCACATCAGGGCATGCATGGGGCGGTGGACTGGGTGATCAGCAAGGGATGTGCAATTCTGCGCGGGAAGGCATCAACGGTTGACAGGACGGGACTTTGTAGAATGGATTATCCATGACCCCAACTCCAACCCAGTCCCAGTTACCCTGCGCCCACACGCCATTGTGGGCCGACCCCCAACGCCAGGCCTTGTTTGAAACCTGGCTCCAGAGCTTACAGACCAGCCACTCATTGGACCCCTGCTCGGTGCGTCTGGCTTCAGCTGACGCCAGTTTCCGTCGTTATCTGAGGATCGAAAGCAAAGCTCACCACGGTCAGACCACACTGATCATCATGGATGCGCCGCCTGAACTTGAAAACTGCAAACCCTTTGCAGCAGTGGCCCAATTGATGGCAGCGGCCGGACTCAAGGTTCCGCAAGTACTGGCCTGGGACGAGCCCAACGGCTTCATGCTGCTCACCGATCTGGGGACCCACACGCTGGCGCAGGTCATTAACCCACAAGGGTCACCGCCCCTGAACCACTATCTGGACGCCGTCGATGCGCTCGTCCAATGGCAACTGGCATCGCGCGAAGGTGTTCTGCCCGTTTATGACCAACCCTTGCTGCTGCACGAGCTGGAACTGTTTCCCGACTGGTACGTGGGCCAGCACCGGGCGTTCACCCTGGACGCGTCCCAACGCAAGGTGCTGGATGATGCGTTTGCAAAAATAGTGGTGAACAACCTGTCCTGGCCCAGCGTGTATGTGCACCGTGACTTCATGCCACGCAACCTGATGGCCCCCACGCTCCCCACTACGTGTGGTTCGCTGCCCCCCGAGGGGGCGCATTTCGCCTTGGGGCGGCCCGGCGGCGAAATTCTTGCCTCCGCACCACCATCTGCCACCCGGCTCGGTGTATTGGATTTTCAGGACGCGGTGTATGGCCCCATCACCTACGACATTGCCAGCCTGATGCGGGATGCCTTCCTGAGCTGGGAAGAGGATTTTTGCCTCGATGTAACCATCCGCTACTGGCAGAAAGCGCGCAAGGCCGGCCTGCCGGTCGGCGACGATTTTGGAGAGTTCTACAAGGGCGTGGAGTGGATGGGCCTTCAGCGCCACCTCCGGATCGCAGGTGTCTTTGCGCGCTTGACCCTGCGCGACGGCAAGCCCCGCTATCTGGCCGACACGCCCCGTTTTATCGACTACATCCGCGCCACCTGCTCACGCTACATGGAACTCAAGCCGCTGCTGCGTCTGGTGGAGCAAGTCGAGGGTATCCCCGTGCCAACTGCCTACGCATTCGGAAGAATATGAGGCAAATAGCCCTCTAGCCGCCGTATACATTGCGCAAGCAGCTCCTTATTTGATAGCAATTCACTATGCCCCGCTTTTATTGTCCAATCCCGCTGGCAAGCGATAGGGTGCTCGAACTGCCTGCCGGCCCGGCGCGCCATGTGCAGGTTCTGCGTCTGCAGCCCGGTGACTGCATCACCCTGTTCAATGGCGGGCACGGGAACTTGCCTGAAGCCGAGATGGAAACCCAACCGAACGGCGAGTTTGATGCCACCATCACCCACATGGGACGCAGTGACGTGCAGGTCCGGGTCGGTGCATACCACGTCGCCGAGCGGGAAGCCGCACTGGGCGTGCATTTGGCCCTGGGCATGCCGGCCAACGACCGCATGGACTGGCTGGTGGAAAAAGCCACGGAGCTGGGCGTTGCCAGCATCCAGCCGCTGATGACCGAGCGCAGTGTGTTGCGTCTGTCCGGTGAACGTGCGGACAAAAAGATCTCCCACTGGCACAGTGTGGCTATTGCCGCTTGTGAACAGTGTGGGGGCAACCGCGTGCCCCAGATCCTGCCGGTCAAGACCTTGCAGGCGTGGCTGCACAGCCAGCCGCCCAAAGCGGCAGACGCCCGCTGGTTGCTGTCGCTGTGTGAAGGGTCCAGCCCTTTGACCCGGCATCTGGCCCACGGAACCGCTGCAAGCACCACATTTTTGTCTGGCCCCGAGGGCGGCCTGAGTGCTGCGGAGGAGACTGCAGCCGCGCTCAGCGGCTTCACACCGGTCACGCTGGGACCACGGGTTCTGCGTGCGGAGACCGCAGCCCTGGCGGCCTTGGTTCGCCTGCTGGTGTAGCGCGGGCGCAGAGTCCTGTAACACATCAGGGTTTGTACGTGTCCAGGTTAGGACCCAAAGTCCTGCCGGGTTGGGCATACTACAGGGCCAACTTTTCGAATTTGCCTGGAGATCTTTTTGATACCCGAAGCCATGCGTAATACCCTTCGTGCCACTGGCCTGGGAGCTCTGATGAAGGGCGCCGGCATGGTGACCCGTTTCATCCCCATCCCCCAGCCGACGTTGCTGGTTGGACCCGGCTCCAGCGCTCGCCTGGGGCAGGCCATTGCAGGCTTTGGGCACCGCAAGATCCTGATCGTCACTGACAGCATCATTTCCAAGCTCGGTTTGCTCAATGGGCTGACGGATGCGCTGAAGGCCGGTGGCGCCCAGTTTGTGGTGTTTGATGAAATCACGCCCGACGCGCCTATCCCCCTGATCCAAAAGGGCATTGATTTTTACCAGGAACACGACTGCGATGCCATCGTTGCCTTTGGCGGCGGATCCTCCATGGACGCTTCCAAGGCGATTGCTGTGGCGGTGTCCAACCCCAAACCACTGAACCAGCTGGCGGGCTATCTCAAGGGTCTGCGGGCTCCAGTCAAGATTTATGCCGTGCCCACCACGGCCGGTACCGGGTCTGAAGTCACGGTTGCTGCCGTTATTTCAGACCCCGTCAACCACAAGAAGCTGGTCATCGTGGACCCCCGCATGGTGCCCAAGATGGCTGCTCTGGACCCTTCGCTCATGACGGGTTTGCCCCCGCACATCACCGCCGCCACCGGCATTGATGCGCTGACCCACGCCATCGAAGCCTTTGTAGGCAACTGGAAGACCCCCTACTCCGATGGCATGGCGCTGTCAGCCGTTGGCCTGATCTTCGAAAACCTGCGCACGGCGTACACAGACGGCAAGAACCTGGAAGCCCGCGAGAAAATGTCACTGGCCTCCACCTACGCCGGCTTTGCCTTCACCCGTGCCAATGTCGGCTACGTGCATGCCATTGCCCACCAGTTTGGCGGCTTGTACCACACACCCCACGGGCTGGCCAATGCCATCATGCTGCCCTTTGTACTCAAGTTCTCCCACCCCGCCATCGTGGACCGTCTGGCGCAATTGGCCGTCGCAGCACGCGTTGGCAAGGATGGCGAGTCCGACGATGTGCTGGCGCAAAAATTCCTGGATGCCGTAGACCAGCTGAACCATGACCTGGGCATTCCAACCAGCCTGGCAGCCCTGAAAGAATCCGATATTCCTGCATTGGCCAAGGCGGCCTGCCGGGAGGCGCATACCGGCTATCCGGTGCCACGGTATATGTCGCAAGAGGTCTGTGAATCGGTGATCCGCAAGGCCCTGCCGAAGAAGGAAGTCCCTGCACCGACACCTGTCAAGCGCAGAAAGACGAAGTAATCGTGTGACATCTGCACAAGCTGCCTGGCAGTGTCATTGAAACCATACGTGGAGAGAAAGAAATGAAAAAAGTAGTCACAGTCACCCTGGGTTCTTCCAAGCAGGATTTTGAATTCAAGACCGAATTTTTGGGTCAGTCCTTTTCCGTGCGTCGCATGGGCGCTGACCAGGACACCGGCAAGGCCTGGGAGCTGATGCGCCGTCAGCAGGCAACCGCCGACGCCATTGGCCTGGGCGAAATAAGTGACCACTACCACGTAGGCCTGCGCACCGTGGTCAACAAGGAAACCCAGCGGCTGACCAATGTCGTGACCCGCGTCCCGGTCACCACCGGAGCGACTCTGCGTCGCTTGCTGCAGGTGCGCGCCGTGCGCTACGTGCAAAGGGAGTTGGGCCACTACTTCAACAACAACCTGGTGTTGTTTCTCTCGGGCATGCGCAACTATGACATGGCGGTAGCCCTGTCCGACTACACCAAGAATCTGAGCTTTGCCGATGCGCTGTTTCAGACCGGCGCCCCCAAAATGCTGGGCTCGCTGGAGCAGCTGGAGCTGTATGCCAAAGGCAGCAATTTCATGCTATCGGGCAAAACCGGACAGATGCTCGAAGCATCGCTGTCTGGCATCAAGAACAAACTCGTGGCTGACGTGGTGGCCAAGTCCCACGTTATCGTTGGCACTTTTGCAGAAATCAAGGCGGTTGGTAATTCCACCAACCTGGAAGGCAAGACCCTTATCACTTCGGCCGTCACCGATGAGCGCATGGCGTTTTTCACCAAATGCAAGGTCAACCTGGTGATCGACGTATCGCCCAAGCTGTTCCCCGAGGTGGTGGCTATCAACACGATAGAGGCGATGATCCTTGCCGCACTGGACAAACCCCAAGAAGAAGTGTCCGACGACGACTTCGACGAAATTCTCAACGAGCTGCATGTCACTCCGCGTCTGCTGCATCCCACTGGCACGTTCCGCAACATCCGCCGTTTTGCTTTTGTCATCCACCCGCTGAGCCAGAACTACATCAAAAACGCATTCCCCATCCCCAAGTCCACACCCAAGTTCGTGATGGACAAAGTCGAAACGCTGGCTGCCCACATGCCACCGATGGTGTATTGCAAGATGAGCAACATCGTATCGCCAACGGGTGCCGAGGCCGAAGGCTGGTTGATTTCGGTGGGCGGCACGCCGAAGGAAATGCTCACACGCAGCCCGGAATTCACCTATCGCCGCTTGCTGCAGGCCTCAAAGATGGCCGAAAAAATGGGCGCGCAGATCATGGGCCTGGGTGCCTTTACCAAGGTCGTGGGCGATGCCGGTGTTACTGTGGCACGCCGCTCCAGCCTGCCCATTACGACCGGAAACAGCTACTCGGCCTCCGGCGCCTTGTGGGCCGCTGCCGACGCGATGCGTCGCATGGGCCTGGTGCACATCAACAAGCACAACAAAAAGGTCGCCGCCAAGACTATGGTGATTGGTGCGTCGGGCTCCATCGGTTCGGTCAGCGCACGTTTGCTGGCCATGTCGTTTGATGAGGTCTACCTGGCAGGGCGAACGCTGAGCAAACTCGATGAACTCAAAGCGTCCATTCTGAAGGAAACGCCCGACGCGAAAGTCTTCACCACCATCGACTACAACGAGTTGCTGGCCGACATGGACATGATCGTCACCTCGACCTCGGGTGCGGGCAAGGAAATTCTGGACATCATGCGGGTCAAACCCGGCTGCGTCATTACCGATGTGGCGCGTCCACTGGACCTCCCCGCTTCCGATGTGGCCAAGCGCCCCGATGTGCTGGTCATCGAGTCCGGCGAAATCGACCTGCCGACCAAGGTCAAGGGCATGAAAAGCATTTCGCTGCCTCCCAACGTGATCTATGCCTGCCTGGCCGAAACCATCGTGCTGGCGCTGGAAGGCCGTTTTGAAGTCTTCACGGTCGGTCGCGACACCGAGTGGGAAAAGGTCAAGGAAATCTACAAGCTCGGCATCAAGCACGGCATGAAGCTGGCTGCCATTTCGGGTGTGAACGGCGTGTTTTCGGATGAGGACATTGCCAAGGTCGTAGTGCGCGCCAAGAAAGCACGACTGACCTGGAAAGACGGTGCCGCAGTGAAAGCGCCTGCGGCAAAAACGGCTGCCACGAAAGCAACACCCAAAGCAACACCCAAAGCGCCGGCCAAAAAGGCCGCTGCGACCAAATCCGCTGCGCCGAAGGCTCCCGTAAAAAAGACTGTGACAGCAACCGCAGTGCCGAAAAAGGCCCCAGCCAAAAAGGCAGCCCCGCGCAAAGCGGTAGCCGCATCGTGATTTGAACCGAAACCTCTGGCTTCTGGCTCTGTGCCAGGGCCTGTTTCTAACCAACAACGTCGCCTTTATTGCCATCAACGGGCTGGTGGGCTTGAGCCTGGCTCCGTTTGGGTGGATGGCCACACTGCCCGTCATGGGCTATGTGGTGGGCGGTGCGTTAAGCACGCCGCTGGTGGCGCGTACGCAATCGCGGTTTGGGCGTCGCACGTCGTTTCAGATCGGGCTTGCAGTGGCTTTCTGCTCCGCGTGTGTGGCAGCTTGGGCCGTGGTGGACAAGAATTTCTGGCTTCTGGTGGCCGCCACCGTTGTCGCGGGCTATTACAGTGCCAATGGGCAGTTGTACCGGTTTGCCGCCGCGGAGCTGGTACCTGCCCCACAACGCGAAAGAGCCGTATCACTGGTTCTGGCAGGCGGACTGCTGGGTGCCATTGCGGGTCCCAACCTGGCGGCGCGCAGCCGCACCTTGCTGGAGGTTCCCTTTGCTGGCGCCTACGTAGTTCTTGCCGGCGTTGCGCTATTGGCCATGGTGGTCATGTCCTTTGTCCGGTTTCCTCCCCACGTTGTTGCCCAAAACGGCGCATCTGGTGGTCGAACACTGTCGGAGATCATGCGCCAGCCCGTCTTCATGGTCGCATGCACCAGCGCGGCCTTGGGTTATGGTGTCATGAACCTGCTGATGGCTGCCACTCCGCTTGCCATGCAGCAATGCGGCCTGTCGTTCGATGATGCAGCGCTGGTGCTGGAATGGCACGTCATCGGCATGTTTGCACCGGGATTTTTTACCGGCGGATGGATCAAGCGCTTCGGGACTTTGCCGGTCATGGCAGTGGGTGTTGCGCTCAACCTGGCTTGCATTGCTATTGCGCTGTCGGGAGTGGAATTGCACCAGTTCGGCATCGCCTTGTTCCTGCTGGGCGTCGGATGGAACCTGCTGTTCACTGGCAGCACCACACTGGCAATGGGCGCGTACCGGCCAGAAGAAAAAGACAGGGCCCAGGCAGCCATCAATTTCTGTGTCTTTGCGGTGATGGCGTTCACATCATTCGCATCGGGCGCACTCGTCTCCACCCAAGGTTGGTATGTGCTCAATTGGGGCTCACTGGTTCCTGTTGCGCTGACGGCAGCCGCGCTAGCCTTGCTGGCTTTGCAACAACGCGCGAAAGCCTGAACTTCGATTCAGAATCGGCTATCCAGCCATGCTTTTAGCGTGTCAAACACGGGGGCGCCACCCCGTTCGTTGAATATTTCGTGGTACAGGTCGTCAAAGCACACCGCTTTGACCACACTTTTAGGTGCATTGGCGGCAAATTGTCGACTCCCTTGGGGATTGAGTAGCCGGTCATCACCCGCGTACATGAGCAGGGTCGGTACTGCCCACTGGCTAGCCAAGGCCACAGTTTGCGCACTGGCTTCATCAATGAAGCGGGCCAGCCGCGCCGAGATGCGGTCGTGCACTAGCGGGTCGGCACGGTAGGCGGCCACAACAGCCGGGTCGTGCGAAATGAATTGCGGCTTGACCCCATTACTCACACGCAGGTTGGGCGCGATTTTAGGCAGCACCTTCACCAGGAATTTCTGAAAACGGCTCAAACCCGGGTCCAGCGCCGGTGACGACAGGACCAGCGCCTCCACCGGCCGGATGGCTAGCGAGACAAAGCGACCCACCACCAGCCCACCCATGCTGTGCCCAAGCAAAATCAGCGGCGTCTTCCTGCTCATGCGCAGGCGCGTGCTGTCCACAATGTCTGCGAGATCATCCAGCAGCCGGGTATCAGTGGGCAGACCGCCGCGGGGGCCACCCGACTCACCATGGCCACATTGGTCGTACCCGCGAACCGCAAAACCCCATTCATTCAGTTGGCGCGCGACGTGGTCATACCGCCCCGCATGCTCGCCCAGGCCATGCACCACGATCACCACGCCTCGCAGGGTCACGGAGGGCTCCAGCGGCCAGTCCTGAATCATGACGTTGTCTCCATCACTGGCGACAAATGTTGAAAGAGTGGATTCAGCTGTCATACGTGGCTAGCGGACGGTGCCGGTCTCATGGAAATAGCGAGATAACCTGCGCTACGGCGGCAGTCAGTTTCTTGGCATAGGGAATATGCAAAAACTCGTTGGGGCCATGGGCATTGCTCTTGGGGCCGAGTACGCCACACACCATCATCTGCGCTTGCGGGAAGCCCTTGGACAGCATATTCATCAGCGGAATGGTGCCACCCTGACCGATGTAACCGGATGGGGCACCAAAGTGCGATTGCGATGCGGCATTCAGTGCAGCTTCAAACCACGGGACGGTGTCCGGCGCATTCCAGCCGGTGGCGCTGGACTGGCCTTCGAAAGTGACCCGTGCCTGGTAAGGCGCGTTGTCTTCCAGCAGGGTCTTGAGCTCCTGCACTGCCACATCGGCCTGTACCAAGGGAGGCAAGCGCAGGCTGAGCTTGAAGGCGGTGTAGGGCCGCAGCACATTACCCGCGTTTTTGAGCTCCGGAAACCCTTCCGCCCCGGTGACGCTCAGGGTTGGCAGCCAGGTGCGGTTCAACAGGGCTTGCAACGGGTCGGTGGTGGTGGGCAGCGCGAAGGTGCTGGCGCCGCCACAGTCGTAGTGCGCCCAAGGAAAGCGCTTGTAGATTTCTTCGCCCAGAATGGCTGCAGTGGCCTTGGCCTGATCGAGCCGGTCCACGGGCACCTCGCAATGAAAGCTCGCGGGCAGCAGACGCCCTGTTGTGCTGTCTTCGAGTCGGTCCAACACCTGGCGCATGATGCGAAAGCTCGACGGCACCAGGCCGCTGGCGTCGCCGGAATGGATACCCTCGGTCAATATCTCGACCTTGAGCACGCCGCTAGCCATGCCGCGCAGGCTGTTGGTCAGCCATAACTGGTCGTAGTTGCCTGCGCCCGAATCCAGACACACCACCAAGGCCACTTCGCCCAGCCGCGTCTTCAGCACGTCGATGTAGGGCAGCAGATCGTAGGAGCCGCTTTCTTCGCAGGTTTCGATCAGCCCCACGATACGGGGATGCGGCGCATTCTGGGTTTTGAGTGCCTGAATGGCCGCAATCGCTGCATAGGCGGCATAGCCATCGTCCGCACCACCGCGCCCGTACAGCTTGCCATCGTCGATCTTGGGTGACCACGGACCCAGGTCACTGCGCCAGCCAGAGAACTCGGGCTGCTTGTCCAGATGGCCATACATCAGCACGGTCTGTGTCGAGCCCACCTTGGTTGCTGCCACTTCAAAGAACAGCACCGGCGTGCGCCCCGGCAAGCGAACCACCTCCAGGGTCAGGCCGCTCACGCTTTGCGCCTCTATCCAGGCGGCCGTGTTGCGCACAACCGTGTCGATGTAGCCATTGGCCGCCCAATCGCTATCAAACATGGGCGACTTGGCGGGGATGCGAATGTAGTCTTGCAGTTGGGGCACGATTTGCGCGTCCCACACGGTGCTGACTTCATTCAGCATCTGGGCGTTGTCCAACAGGGAATGGGGGATACGATCATTCATGTAACGCTCCTGGCAAATCAAAATTGCGCGTAAAACGTGCATCATGCCACGCCGCACAGCGGCAAAATATTGCTACAGTGGAGAAAATCACGAACCACCCTTTTCACTGGAGCCATCAATGAACCACGCCACTACCAGCCAACCTGCCACCACTGCACGGCGCCGCTTCATGCGCGGTATTGCAGTCGGCGCTATGTGCCTGAGTGGTCTGGCCCAGGCGCAGACTGCAGCCACAAAAATCATGGTGGGTTTTCCACCTGGTGGCGGCACCGATGCCATTGCCCGCATATTGGCCGACAAGCTGAAAGATCAGCTAGGGACGCCCGTTGTTGTGGAAAACAAGGCAGGCGCGGGTGGACAAATTGCCGCGCAGACGCTCAAAGCAGCACCGGCGGACGGCACGACGCTGTTTCTGTCACACGACCACACGGTATCCATATTGCCGCTGGTGGTGAAAAACCCAGGCTTCGACCCGGCGCGCGACTTTGTTGCGGTGGGCGGTTTTGCCACCTTTGTAAATGCCTTGGCGCTGTCCGGTGGCACGCCTGCCAAGTCGGTCCCCGAGTACGTCAACTGGGTTCGTTCCCAGGGTACTGGCAAGAGTACGGTAGGGGTCCCGGCGCCAGCGTCAGTTCCAGAATTCTTGGTCAAGATGATTGGGCAAAAGTACAAACTCGACCTACAGTCCGCACCCTACCGGGGCAGCGCACCGATGATGGGCGACATGTTGGGCAACCAGATTGCCGCTGGAACTGGCTCAATTCCCGATTTCATTGAAAACCACAAGTCGGGGAAGATCCGTGTAGTGGCCGTCATGGGAACCGCCCGCCAGGCGATCTTGCCGGACGTTCCCACATTCTCGGAACTCGGTCTGACCGGATTTGAAGACCTGCCGTACTACGGCCTGTTTGCCCCGGCTGGAACACCCGTCGCAACGATTGACAAAATTTCAGCTGCATTGGCCAAAGTGGTGGCTTTGCCGGAAGTGCATGACCGGCTGACCGCCATGGGCCTGACCGTGGGCTACATGACCGCGCAGCAGCTCAGCACGCGCGAACAAGCCTACAGCAGGACTTGGGCGCGCATTATCAAGGACAGTGGTTTTGTGGCGCAATAGCCAGATCACTACACAATTCATAGCGCCTTGCGCAATATCCACGCGGGTTAGCGTCTGTTATTGCTAGAGTTCGGCGAGCGCAGCTTCAATTTTGTTTTTGAGGTCGCCCAATCGGGGGGGCTTCACGATATAAGCCACCACGCCCAGCGGGAGCGCTGCGTTTAGGGTTTCCCGACTGCTGTCAGCGCTCATGAAAATCACGCGCATACGGTCAGTTGCAATATGGCGTGCAGTGCTCAGCCTCTGGACAAACTCCAAACCATCCATGGGCTGCATGTGAATGTCAGTCAAAACCACATCGGGCTGAAACGTGCTGGCAGCCTTCAGGGCGGTTGTTCCGTCAGCACACTCATGAAAATGCACCATTCCCAAACGCTTCAACAAGTTGACGGTAAACGTCCGCATAAGCGGATCATCTTCAACCACCATGATTTTCGCATCGGAGAGGTTCATTTTTATCAAATCACTTTGAGCGGATACGTTCAACTATAGGGCACAATTGTAGTCGCTCGCCCCCCCTCTAGGCCCGCGAATCAAACTGCAAAATGGCACGTGCCACCTGCTCCAAAGGCAGGATGTCGTCCACCGCCTGCAGCTTGATGGCTTCCTTGGGCATGCCGAACACCACACAGGTTTCTTCGTTTTGCGCAATCGTGCGCGCACCACCATCGTGCAAAACCTTCATGCCGCGCGCACCGTCATCGCCCATGCCGGTCAGGATGATGCCCAGTACATCTCGGCCACCGCATTCGGAGGCGGAGCGGAACAGTACATCGACTGACGGCTTGTGTCGGTTTACCGGCGGACCGTCCACCACATGCACATAGTACTGACCCGCGTTTTTGCGCAGCTGCATGTGCAAGCCACCGGG
>CAJAVE010000089.1 GCA_903945325.1 uncultured beta proteobacterium
CACATACTGAATCTGGCAATGGCCATGCAGCAAAGGAAGTGGATGCAGGGCTTGTGGGATGAGGCCACGAAGTTTGATCTACCGGTCAAATTCACCGCAAATCACCCGCCCCAAGCGGGCTAATGGGAAATTTGGGTTGAAAGACGGTTCGTTGGTGGAGCTGGTACCCGGCAATGCGCTGGACGTTTCCCTTTATTGGCAACAGGCGCGCGCGGCGTCCACCTTGCTGGACGGTCTGACCCGCAGTGTCGTGGCCGCTGGACGCAGTTCACTGGCCGAGGTGTAGGCGCGCCCGGCGCCCGCTGGATCAGACGCAGCCCGTGGGCTTGGGCAGGCCGCCGTATTTGGTGATGGGTTTCATGGGGCCGGTCATCCAGAGCTTGAACACGGCGTTTTGATCCTGCTCCAGGTACTTGGCAAACTTGCGGATGGGCGGCACGCTACCGAATTCCTCGTAGTACTCGCGGGCCCGCAGGATTTGGGCCCACTTGGTATCGTCGATTTCGTAGTCGTCCGCCAGGGCCATGGCACGGCCAATCTCTTCGGTCCAGTCCCCCATGTCTTTCAGGTAGCCGTCTCCGTCGCGCTCAGGCAAATTCATAGTGTGTGCTTTGTAGAGGCCGGTTGTGCGTGTTCGCCGGCAGTTGATGGGCTATGGTGACTGGTGATGAGGCGGTCGAGAAATTCCCGCAGGAAGCTTTCAGTTTTCGCGCCGTGAAAGCGGTCCGTGATCAGGCCATGGCTGTAGGCGATGACCGTGGGAAAGCCTTTGGCCTGATGCCGCCCGGCGATGCGCATGTTTTCATCGGCGTCCACGGTGGCAAGCTCAAACTGGCCTTCGTAGGCCATGGCCAATCGCTCCAGCATGGGCGTCAAGACCCGGCACGGGCCGCACCAATCAGCACCGATATCGAGCACAACCGGCAACGCATGGGAGCGCTCAAGCACCATTTCATCAAAGGTGGCTTCTTCGACAGCATGGGTAAACTGGTTCATGCCGTTAGGCGCGCCAGTTCTGGTATTGCATGGTGGCCACTGCCCCGGCGATGATGCCTGCCAGGGCAATAAAGGAACCCAAGGCCAATGTGGAGATGCCTGACAGGCCCTGGCCGATGGTGCAACCGGTGGCCAGCACACCACCAAAGCCCATGAGCACGGCACCAATCAGCTGGGTGCGCAGGTCTTCAAGTGAGGCAAAGCCTTCCCAGCGAAACTGCTTCGTTGCAACGGCATAGGCAAAGGAACCCAGTACAACCCCGATCACGGTCGCAATTCCAAACGTCACCTTCAGCGTCTTGTCGGTCCACAGCATCAGCAATTCGAGGCTGTAAGCGGTTGGCGCCACAAAGCTCATCGATTCCAGGGTGCGCGTGTTGGTGGCGAAGTAAACGGTTTCCAGTGTGTCCGGGTTTTCACCGTAGCCCAAGTGACCCGTGAGGTACCAGGCCGCCACAACCAGCAGGCCCAATACGGTTGACCCGATGACGTGCGACAGGTTGCCGCGAAATCGCTTGTCCTTGAAGGTGAACGCCAGCAGTGCCAACCCGAGTGTTAGTGCAGTCGCCAGCAATGCGGTCTTTTCCGGCAGCCCGGTCAGCTTGGCCAGCAGGGCTGCAAGGCTTTGGTTGGACATGCCCCATGTGGACAAATCAATGGCAACCGGGTCCAGGTAGCTGGCACGCAGCTGTCCAAACAGTCCCTTGAGCGTCATGTAAGCGGAAATGGCCAGAAACACCAGCACCACCAGTGCGCGCACGCTGCCACCCCCCACACGAATGAGGTTCTTGTTGGTGCAGCCGGCTGCAATCGTCATGCCCACGCCAAACAGGCTGCCACCGAGCAGCAGCGACAACCATGACAGGGTGGGGCGTTGGTAGACCGACTTGGCGATATCAATCTGCCCGAAGTAGGACAGCAGGCTGGTACCCAGCATGGCCACTGCAATGGTGAGCAGCCACATGCGCATTCGACCCCAGTGCGCCATGTTGACCACGTCAGAAATGGCACCCATGGTGCAAAAATTGGTCTTGTTGGCGACTGCGCCAAAAACAAAAGCCAGTACAAAACCGCCCCAGACGACCAGTGTGGCGGGATTTCCGGTTTCAGTCATGAAATACTCCAGATCAACAGGTTCTTCTAGTTACCCGGTGGTACGCCACCTGCAACACGCGAGAGCGTGTTGCGTATCGCATCCGGGGTGCTGATGATGCCCATGAATTGGCCCATACCAAGGGCTGGCCAAGCCAGTGCAATGCGGTAGCGAGCATACAAGGCAAACACCTTGTTGCCGACGATGAAAATTTCGTAGGGCATGCCCGCTATGTGATCCGCACCGATCTTGTTCACCCAGGCGCCTTCGCCGTCCCCCGGGTCATTCATGGCCACGCCAAAGACGGCCAGCTTGCGGTCAGCCATCACCACCTCGTAGACGCGGCTGGTGTTGCCCACGCCCTTGGCAAGGTTGTCCTGCACGGTCTTGAGTGCCTCTTCAAAGCTGGCGTGGCTACCGATTTCGCTATTGGACGAATCAAACCGTTCCATGCCCAGCATGTAGCGGTAGTTGGGCAAATCCGCCTCGGCGACATCTCCACCAAAGCCAGCGCCGTCACCCAGCGCTTTGGCCAGGCGCGCCTGCACCGCCTTGGCGGGGGCTTGCGCGGTCTTGAAGGGTCCGCGCAGGTAGGCGCGATACCAGTAGTCGGGGTTCATGTACGACACCGTGCCGTCAGTTTTGACGCCCACCCGAATGCCCGATGCAACGATGCCGGATCCTCCGATGGTGCGTACTGCCTCCAGCATGGCCGGGTCGGTAACGACCAGACTGGCGTGGGTGGGCAGCCCTTTGGGCAGGTGCCGTCCGATGACGGTGAAACCTTCCGCCTGTAGTTTTTTCTCGACCTGGACCAGTTGCGTGGTCAGCTCCGCGGCAGGCAGCTTGTTAGCCTGTAGATAGGGGGCTGTTGCCAGGCAGGCCTGGGTTGAAAGCAACAGGGTGCACCACAGGAGGGCTTTCTTCATTGCCGGTTCAGATGAACAGACAAACGTCAGACTCGCCAGCGAACTTCATAAACGTGGCGGCACCGCCGTACTCCACTTGTTTGATGAATTCACTGGTTTCAAACTCAAAAAGGTCAACCGTCATCTGGCAGGCCACGAACTTGACGTCGGCTTCCAGGCAGATGTCACGCAGTTCCTGCAGTGACGCCACGCCCTTGGACTTCATCTTGTTCTTCATCATCATGGTCGCCATGGATTCCATGCCGGGCAGCATTTGAACCATCACCGGCATGGGCACGGGCATGGGCATCGCCGGATTGGCCAGCGGGCTGATCTTGATGTCGTCCAGGCTGGTGCGCAGCAGCTGCAGACCATAAAAGGTGAAGAAAATTTGCACATCCCATCCCAGCGCCGCTGCGGTGGATGCCAGGATGAATGGCGGGTAAGCCATGTCCAGCGTGCCCTTGGTGGCGATCAGCGCCATTTTTTTGGTTGCCATGCGTTGTGCTCCGGAATAGGTTGTTGGTCGCTGGATCAGGCCTTCTTGAGATAGAACACAAACTTGCTGTTTTCGCTGCCTTGCTCCAACAGCGTGTTGCCCGTTTGTTCGGCGAACGCAGCCATGTCGCACACCGAGCCGGGGTCGGTGGAGATTACGCGCAGCACCTGACCCGGGGTCATGTCGGCGAGCGCCTTCTTTGTTTTTACGATGGGCAGCGGGCAGGCCAAACCAGACGCGTCAAATTCCTTGCTGAATTCCATGTGATATCTCCTTTTGATAGGCTGTTTCCAACCGGTTGTTGTGCGGGAAAAGTGATGTGCACGGCGTCGCGCCAATGCCATTCTGATTGTGCCGATTCTTGAGGAGCCCGAGCGCTTCGTCTATCACCGCAAAGGGTAATGATGCGTAACCCATATGGGTAGTAAGGCCAATTCTGTATTGCGCTTTAGGCAAGTTGCCGCTAGCCTTGCTGTCATGCGTAAACCGTTTTTCCATTTCTTTTTGTTGTCATTTATGGCCTGCTCCTGGGCACAGACGCCCAAAATTTTTCAGGATGCGGACTTGAAGCTAGGCGAAAAGTTGATTGCCGAGAACAAATGTACCGAGTGCCACGCCAGCAAGGTGGTTGGTGACGGCAGTGCAATTTACAAGCCCAAGGGGCGTGTTAATACACCTGGAGTCTTGCGGGGCATGGTTGAGCAATGCAATACAGAACTCAACATGGGCCTCTTTCCGGAAGAAGTGACTGCAATTTCCGCGGTGCTCAATCGCGACTACTACCGCTTCAAATAGCGTATCTGTCAGTTAAGTTGAAGCTTGGGCTAGTGATAACCCGTAGGGGGTCTGTTTATTCTTGAAATATATTAGTTAATTCGAATATAGTCGTAACCTGTTTCGCCGTTGGAGGAGTTTGTGTGAATCAAGAGAGACCCATTTCTGGTGCCTTGCGCAAGGCGCCAGAGAGTTTTCTGAGTCGGGATGGAATCCAGACCGTTGTCGCGGAGGCCAAGAGTGGTCGCCGTGATTTCATTCGCAGCGCGTTTGCCGCCGCCGCCGCCGGCGCGGCTTTGCCTACCGCTATGGCCCAGAGCAATCCAGTACCCACTGAAGGTGGTGACACCAATATTCTCAACTTGCCTGAGCACAGCAAGGGTCTGGGCCAGGGCGTGGCTCCTGATGGCAGTTACGGTAAGCCATCGAAATTTGAATCGGATGTGCAGCGTCGGCAAAGCCCCGGACTGACCCAGACGACGCAGGCATCGGTATCGTTTGCGCCGCTTCAATCGTTGTTTGGAATTGTCACGCCGAGTGGTCTGCATTTTGAACGCCACCACCAGGGCTGGTGGGATATCGACCCCTCGAAACACCGCTTGATGGTCAATGGCATGGTCAAGTCTGCGCGGGTGTTCACCCTCGACGAAATCATGCGGCTGCCAGCGGTATCGCGCTTCCACTTCATCGAATGCGGCGCCAATACGGCAGTCGAGTGGGGTAACGTGGCGGTGCCCACCGCGCAGTACACCCACGGCATGATCTCGTGTAGCGAGTTCACCGGCGTGCCGCTGATCACACTGCTTGAGCTGGCAGGAGCAGACCTCAAGAACGGCAAGTTTGTGTTGGCGGAGGGGGCTGACGGATCGTCCATGACGCGCACCATCCCGATGAGCCTGATCAAGTCGGGCGAGGTGTTTGTGGCCTACGGGCAAAACGGTGAAATGCTGCGCCCCGAGCAGGGCTATCCACTGCGACTAGTGGTACCGGGGGTGCAGGGTGTGAGCTGGGTCAAGTACCTGCGTCGAATCGAAGTGGGCGATATGCCCTATGCCACCAAAGACGAGGCCATTCACTACATCGACCTGCAGCCAGACGGACTGGAGCGCCAGTACACCAGCATTCAGGAATGCAAGAGCGTGGTGACCACACCATCGGGTGGGCAGGTGTTGCTGGACAAGGGTTTTTACAACATTACCGGCTTGGCCTGGTCGGGCCGTGGCAAGGTCAAAAAAGTGGATGTGTCGGTGGATGGGGGTCGCAACTGGCGCACCGCCCGTCTGGAGACGCCGGTACTGTCCAAAGCGTTGACGCGCTTTAACCTGGACTGGGTGTGGGACGGAAAGCCCACCATTATTCAGAGCCGGGCCATGGACGATACCGGCTTTGTTCAGCCCACCTACAAGCAATTGCGTGCGGTGCGTGGGACTCGCTCGATTTACCACAACAATGCGATTCAGTCCTGGCTGGTGCAAGAAAACGGCGAGGTGAAAAATGTTCAAGTTGCGTAACGCATTTGCTGCCACGGCGTTGCTGGCTCTGATGGGAGCAGCCGTTGCGCAGAGTGATGCCAAGTACCCCGGAGTAGGGCGGGCAGCAACTCCGAAAGAGGTGGCTGCTTGGGATATTGACGTTCGGCCAGACTTCAAGGGCCTGCCTGCAGGTTCGGGCACGGTTGCCAAGGGCCAGGACATTTGGGAAGCCAAATGCGCCCAGTGCCATGGCATTTTTGGGGAGTCGGGCGAAGTGTTCAGCCCCTTGGTGGGTGGGGTGACGCCAGACGACATCAAGAAGGGCCGCGTTGCCAATTTGATGAACGCCAATTACCCCGGGCGCACCACCTTCATGAAGGTTCCGACGATATCGACGGTATGGGATTACATCAACCGCGCCATGCCCTGGACCGCTCCCAAGTCGTTGACGACAGACGAGGTTTACTCGGTAGTGGCGTTTTTGTTGAACCTCAATGGAATCGTTCCTGACGACTTCACCCTGTCTGACAAGAATATCCGCGAAGTGCAGGGGCGCATGCCCAACCGAAATGGCATGACGACCAAGCACGCCATGTGGCCCGGCAATGAGTTTGGTGGAACCAGCAAGCCCGATACCAGCAATGTGGCATGCATGAAGGACTGTGTGCCTGAAGTGAAGCTGGCGTCGTTCCTGCCGGAATTCGCACGCAACGCACACGGCAACCTGGCCGAGCAAAATCGCGCGGTTGGTGCACAGCATGGTGCCGATACGACACGTCCGGAAGCGAAAGTGGGCGCCCCCGCAACGGTAGTGGCTCCTGCGGCTCCCAAGGCTGAGGCACCCAGCGGTGCCAAGGCGGCGCTGGCCCTTTTGCAGAAGAACGGATGCACAGCCTGCCACGGCGTCAACAACAAGATCGTCGGGCCGTCCTTTGCGGATGTTGCCAAGAAGCATGCCGGTAAGGCCGACTATCTGGCGGGAAAGATCAAGTCCGGCGGCTCGGGTGTTTGGGGTGCTGTGCCCATGCCACCGCAGACATTGAGCGATGCTGAAGCCAAGACCATCGCGGCTTGGTTGGCAGCTGGAGCGGGCAAGTAGGCAAAAGCGTTACAGCAGTAGCAACTTATTTTTGGTATTCACTTTCATTTAGGAGACTCAGATGCAAACTCGTCGCAAGACACTCAAGCAAAGTGCTGTTGTAGCCGGCCTGCTGGCGGCTTCGGGCATGTTCCCGCAATACGCCTTTGCAGCGTTCAACAAGGCAGCTTTTGACGCAAAGACGCTTGCCGAAGTTCTCAAAGCCATGGGTGCTGGCGCCCCGGTGGAGAGCAAGGACGTCACCATTGGCGGCCCCGATATCGCAGAAAACGGCGCCGTTGTGCCACTGACGGCCAGCACCGCATTGCCCGGCGTGAAGCAGATGCTGATTCTGGTTGAAAAGAATCCTTCAGCCCTGATTGCCGTGTTCAATGTGACCGACAGCGTGGAAGCCAACTTTGCCACGCGCGCCAAAATGGGCCAGTCGTCCGATGTGTACGCAGTGGCCATCATGGCCGACGGCAAAGTGCTCTTTGCCAAGAAAGAAGTCAAGGTTACTTTGGGCGGATGCGGCGGTTAATCGCGGCTATTTTTTCATAACTGATATTAGGAGCTAAAAATGGCAGATCCAATGCGCATTCGTGCACAAGTAGCAGGCGACAAGGCAACCGTTCGGGTTTTGATGGCCCATGAAATGGAGTCCGGTCAACGCAAGGACGCGGCAGGCAAACTCGTTCCAGCGTGGCATATTGCTGAAGTGACAGCAACCCACAACGGCAAGCCCGTTTTAACCGCTGAGTGGGGACCGGCCGTCTCCAAGAATCCTTTCCTGCAGTTCGTCGTCAAGGGCGCCAAGGCGGGTGACAAGATTGCGGTCACCTGGAAGGACAACAAGGGCGATACACGCACAGACGAAGCGACTGCATCGTAAGCAGTTTGCGGTCTTGAAAAGGGCGCGGCGTTGGCCTCGCCTTTTTTCTATCCCTGTCTCCAAAACTAAAAGAGGTCATCATGAGGACGACAACACTTGTTTCGATTCTGGCTCTGGGTTGTTTATCGACAGCCGCCGCTGTTGCGCAAAAAACCGCGGTCCAGAGCATTGAAGATTACCGTGCCATGCTGGCCGATGGAAACCCGTCGGAGTTGTTTGAGGCCAAAGGAGAAGACCTCTGGAAACAAAAGCGCGGACCCAAGAACGTATCGCTGGAAGCTTGTGATCTGGGCAAAGGACCCGGCGTCTACAAAGGTGTCTTTGTTGAACTGCCGCGTTACTTTGCAGACACGGGCCGGGTTCAGGACATGGAGTCTCGCCTTTTGACTTGCATGCAGAATTTGCAGGGTTTCAATGCAGACGAGATTGCCAAGACAGGGTTTGGCAGAGGCGAGCAGGTCAATGTGACTGCGTTGGCTACCTGGCTGGCTGCTGAGTCCAAGGGTATGAAGTTCAACCTGTCGCAAGCGCATCCGCAGGAAAAAATTTCGTACGAAGTGGGCAAACGTTTGTTCTTTCAGCGCGCCGGGCCGCATGATTTTTCTTGTGCTTCCTGCCATGGGCAGGACAACACCCGCATTCGCTTGCAAGACCTTCCCAATTTGACCAAAAACCCGGGCGACGGCATTGGTTTTGCGGCCTGGCCCGCTTACCGGGTGTCAAACGGTCAGATGTGGGGGATGCAACAGCGTCTGAACGATTGCTACCGCCAGCAGCGTTTTCCGTACCCGGGGTTTGGCAGTGACGTGACTATTGCACTGGGTGTGTACCTGGGTGTCAACAGCGCAGGCTCCAAGTCGATTGCGCCCGCTCTCAAACGTTAAGCCCAGGAGTTCACTATGAATAAACGCAACTATTTTGCAGTGTTGTCCGCGGCGGGCGCAGCGCTTGTTATGGCAATGGCGCCGGTCCAGGCGCAGCAGGCCAAGCCGGTGGCGGTGGCGTCGTCTGGCAACACCGAGGTTTTTGATTTCTTCTACCGTGACGCGGTCAAGTCGTCATTCCGTTCGCAGGGTATTGTCAAGGCCAGTGTTCTGGATACTGACGAAACCAACCAGGCCTGCAGCGCTGCCGACGTGGCGGGCAAGCCACTGGACAAAAAGCGCGCCAAAGCAATTGAGGACATGAACCTCAAAACCATCAAGTGGCCCAGCGACGGCAAGTTTGTTGGGGACTGGAAAGAGGGTGAAAAGCTCGCCCAAAGCGGCCGCGGCTTGACCTACACCGATGATGCCAATACCCCCAATGGCGGCAATTGCTACAACTGTCACCAGATGGACAAGAAGGAGATTTCTTTCGGCACCATTGGTCCCAGCCTGTACAACTACGGCAAACAGCGCGGTATCAGCGATGTCAATAGCCCGGCGTCCAAGGCCATGATTGAATACACATGGGGCAAGATCTGGAACTCCAAGGCCTACAACGCCTGTTCCAACATGCCGCGTGCCGGCCATATGGGCATCATGACCGAGGCCCAGATCCGCCATCTGGTGGCTTTGCTGGTGGACCCGAAATCTGCGGTTAACCAGTAACACCCCTTACAAGTCCTTCGTCAACCCGGCTTGTCCGGGTTTTCTTATCTGATTCAGCGACATTGACCCAATGAACTTATCCAAACGCGAATTTTTCCAGGTGCTGGGTGCTGGCACCATGGCCGGTATGGGGCTCGGAACCTATGCTGACGCGGACGCCGCAACGGCTTCCAACGGGCTGTATGACATCCCCCGCTTCGGCAACGTGTCGTTCCTGCACATGACAGACTGCCACGCGCAGCTCAAGCCCATCTATTTCCGCGAGCCCAGCATCAACATCGGCATGGGCTCCATGAAGGGCAACCTGCCGCACCTGGTGGGCGAGCATTTGCTGAAATTTGCCAAGGTGCGCCCCGGCACCGCTGAGGCCCATGCGATGGCTTACCTGGACTATGAAAAGGCCGCCAAGCGCTATGGCAAGGTTGGCGGTTTTGCCCACATGGCCACACTGGTCAAGCGCATGAAGGCCAGCCGACCCGGTGCTTTGCTGCTGGACGGCGGCGATACCTGGCAGGGCTCAGGCAC
>CAJAVE010000090.1 GCA_903945325.1 uncultured beta proteobacterium
AAGGCACTGGATTTTGATTCCAGCATGCGAAGGTTCGAGTCCTTCTTCCCCTGCCAAATCTGTTGTCCGGAACATTCTGACAGCAGCACGCGCAACGTACAGGCATAAACCTACTTCACTCGCTGGAACCCCGTATGCAGGCTTCACCCCCCCCAGATTTCATGGTTTTTACCGGCAATGCCAATCCGGGTATGGCCGCTGACATCGCTGGTCACCTTGGCATTTCGTTGGGTGCAGCAACCGTCGGACGCTTTTCCGATGGGGAAGTTACCGTAGAAATCAACCAGAACGTGCGTGCGCGAGACGTTTTTGTGGTGCAAAGCACCTGCGCGCCCACCAATGACAACCTGATGGAATTGCTGATTATGGTGGACGCGTTGAAGCGCGCATCGGCTGAACGCATCAGCGCCGTGATTCCGTATTTTGGCTACGCGCGTCAAGACCGCCGCCCCCGCTCCACCCGCGTTCCCATCACGGCCAAAGTAGTGGCCAATATGCTGCAGGCCGTTGGCGTTGCGCGCGTTTTGACCATGGACTTGCACGCGGACCAGATTCAGGGCTTTTTTGACATACCGGTGGACAACATTTATGCATCCCCCGTGCTTCTGGGTGATCTGCGCCAGAAAAATTACGAAGACCTGATTGTGGTCTCACCCGATGTGGGTGGTGTGGTGCGGGCCCGTGCCCTAGCCAAGCAGCTCGGTTGTGACCTGGCCATCATCGACAAGCGCCGTCCCAAGGCCAATGTCAGCGAAGTGATGCATGTGATTGGGGAGATTGATGGCCGCAACTGCGTCATCATGGACGACATGATTGACACTGCTGGCACCTTGGTCAAGGCCGCCGAGGTCCTGAAAGCGCGCGGTGCCAAGAAGGTGTACGCCTACTGCACACACCCCATTTTCTCAGGCCCCGCCATCGAACGTATCGCCAACGGCGGTGCTTTGGATGAGGTCGTGGTAACCAACACCATTCCCCTGAGCGATACCGCCAGACGGTGCCAAAAGATTCGCCAACTCTCCGTGGCACCGCTGATTGCAGAAACAATTCAGCGCATTGCCAAGGGTGAGTCGGTTATGAGTTTGTTCTCGGATCAGGAAAACCTCTTCTGAGGTTTCTGTAAAACCTTTTGAAAGATTTTGCAAAATCTTTGAAAGAATTTCGCAGAAATTTTTTCTGATCGGGACAAAAAGCGGGCGCACGCTGCATTCGGCAGCGAATTTGCGCTTTTATTAAACCGGAGTCGCACTGGTCGCGGTGGGCTCCAACAGGAGTAAATTATGAAATTTGTCGCTTTTGAGCGCGCCAAGCAGGGTACGGGTGCGAGCCGCCGTCTCCGCAATTCGGGTCGCACACCCGGTATCGTCTACGGTGGCGAGGGTGAGCCCCTTGTGATCGAACTGGACCACAACGCTTTGTGGCATGCCATCAAGAAGGAAGCTTTCCATGCATCCGTTCTGGATATGGAACTGGCTGGCAAGGAAAGCAAGGTCTTGCTGCGCAATGTGCAAATGCACCCCTACAAGCAGTTGATCTTGCACATTGACTTCCAGCGCGTGGATGCCAATACCAAGATGCACATGAAGGTGCCATTGCACTTCAAGGGCCAGGAAGAATCGTCCGCCTTCAAGGTGGACCATTGCCTGATCAACCACGTGCTCAACGAAATCAACATCATCTGCCTGCCCGCAGACCTGCCCGAGTTCATCGAAGTAGACCTGACCAGCCTGAAGAAGGGCACGTCCTTCCACCTGAGCGACGTCAAGTTGCCATCGGGCGTGAAAGCTGTCGTCAAGGGCCGCGAAAACCCGGTGGTGGTGTCCGTGGTGACTTCCGCTGCTGAAGCCTCTGCCGAGGCAACGGCTGAAGCTGCTGCCGCTGCACCAGCCGGAAAGGGCGGTAAAGCGGCTCCAGCCGGCAAGGCACCTGCGGCAGCCAAAACTCCGGCAGCCAAAGCACCTGCCACCAAGAAGTAATCAGGCCAACACCTGATTTCTCCGTGCAAGCAGCAAACGGCCCACTTCGGTGGGCCGTTTTCATTTGGACGGCACACCAATTTCGCCTACCATCCACGCTACGCCCTTTTCCTTTGCCTGTCATGATCAAACTGTTTGTCGGCCTCGGAAATCCTGGCCCGGAATACGAAGCCACCCGCCACAACGCGGGCTTCTGGTGGGTCGACGCATTGGCCCAAGAGCTTAAAACCAGTTTGATCATGGACAAGGGCTACTACGGCTTGGTTGCGCGTGCCACTGTGCATGCCCAAACCGTCTGGCTGCTTCAACCACAAACCTTCATGAACCTGTCAGGAAAATCGGTCGGCGCGCTGGCGCGATTTTTCAAAATCACCCCGCAGGAAATTCTGGTTGCACACGACGAACTGGATATTGCGCCGGGCCAGATGAAGCTCAAATTTGGTGGAAGTCACGCCGGACACAATGGCCTGCGCGATATCCACGCCCAACTGGGTTGCGGTGACTATTGGCGCCTGCGCTTGGGTGTTGGTCACCCGGGCAACAAGAACGAAGTCGTCAACTGGGTACTGAAGAAGCCGTCGCAGGACCACCGCATTGCCATCGAGCAATGTATTGACAGATCGCTCAAAGCCTTGCCCGCTTTTCTGGCTGGTGAAATGGAAAAAGCAACCCTGCTGTTGCACACCAGCAAGCCGTTACGAGCCCATACGCCCGCGCCGCAGCCAGCCGCGCCAACCGAACCGAAAGCTGTCTCATGAATCCCATTCAACCGATTGCTGCGTTTTTAATAGCGGTCTGCGCAATTTCGGCGGGGGCCACGGAACAAAATGTCTACCGATGTGGCAGCACCTACAGTCAGAAGCCCTGTGCCGATAGCGTGGTGGTGGATGTGCAAGACGCACGCACCTCAGAGCAAAAAGCAGAATCCGATGCTTCGATAAAACGCGACTCGGCAGCCGCCAATGCCATGGAAAAATCGCGCCTGAAAGAAGAAGCGCAACAGCGGGCAGACAACGCCAAATTCGCCGCTGCCTTGACCAAGAAGTCACCAGCAAAACCGAAGAGTGGGTTGACTGACGGTGCGACGTCCACCCGCAAGACCAAGGCGAAGAAAAAGCCTGCCAACAGGAAAAAGGAACCCGACTATTTCACCACCCGCACTCCAACCGCAAAGCCCAAAAAGGCTGCCAGCGCCAGCAAATAGGGTCAACCCCTGGTCACTGCAATCTGTTGCAACCGCCGGTATTTTTCCCACAAAGTTGCCTTGTCCTCGATGAAAAGGGGGTTTACCGGAATGCAGGACACCGGGCATACCTGCATACACTGCGGCTCATCAAAGTGGCCCACGCACTCAGTGCACTTGCTGGGGTCGATCTCATAAATATCCGTCCCCATATAGATGGCGTCATTGGGACACTCGGGCTCGCAGACATCGCAATTGATGCATTCGTCGGTAATGATCAGCGCCATGTCGTCGTTCAGGCTTCATCCGGTTTGACAATCATCACCGGAACCGGGCTCGCATGCAGCACTTCGTTGGACACCGATCCCATCATGGCACTGCGCAATGCGCTATTGCCACGCGCACCCATCACGATCAGGTCGCAGGCAAAGCGTTCAGCGATGTCCACAATGGTGTGCGCAGGGTCACCCTTGGCCACTTCGCATTCATACTCCACACCGGCAGCGTCCAGCAAGGCTTGCGCAGACTTCAGGGCATGAAGGCCGGCCTCCTCGCTGACCCGATTGATGACTGCCGGATCATGGGCCACCAGCAACTCGTACAAATTGGCAGGCTCCTGAACATTGGCCAGCACCGCATCGGCCCGCAAACCGGCCAACACCATGCGGATGGCGAAGCGCACGGCATCCAGGGCCAACTCGGAACCATCGACGGGCAATAATATTTTCATGATGATCCTGGTAGTTAGTTAAAAGGGCCGCATCCTGTAGGTTGGCCACCTTATTGCGGACCGAGTTTTTGCAGCAGACGGGCCTGAACCATCGGCGCAACAAACTGCGCCACATCGCCCTTGAGCGAGGCAATCTCCCGCACCAGCGTGCTTGATATGTACTGGTAGCGCGAATCCGGTGTCAGAAACACAGTGTCCACATCGGGTGCCAATGCGCGGTTCATGCCGGCGAGCTGGTTTTCAAAATCAAAATCAGTGACCGAACGAACGCCCCGCAGCATGGCCTTGGCACCGTGATCCACGGCAAAGTCACGCACCAGCCCGGTAAATGGCTCGACCCGTACATTGGCATGCATCTGAACGACTTCGCGAACGGTGTCCAACCGCTCATCCAGACTGAACAGGGTTTTTTTGTGGTGGGCGGTTGCAACTGCCACGATCACGGTTCCAAACAGTCCTGCGGCACGGCGAATCAGGTCCTGATGACCCAGTGTGATGGGATCGAAGGTGCCGGGGTAAACGGCAATCACGGGGTTGGACATAGTGTCTCCAGAGCCAAACTGTGAAATCAATTATGCAGCGGGCGCACTGGCCGCACGCAGCACATGGGCATGCACTGCCCCGGCTTTCAGATGGCGGTATACCACCAGTCCCACAGGCTCCAGCAATGCATCGGTCCAGGCCTTGGGCGCTTCGAGATAAATCGACCCACTGGCAGCCAGAGCACGCGCAGCGGCAGCCAGTGCTGGTTCATACAGTTCCCCATCAAAGGGCGGGTCGAGAAAAATAACGTCCTGACTGGCCGGTGCCAACTGGCGCAAGGCGGCGACACCCTCGCCACGTTCCACCAGCAACTTCTGCATCAACCGGGGTTCCGGCAATTTGAGCGCCTGTAACTGCATCAGCACGCGCTGCAACTGCGTTACCAAGACGCCATCGTGCTCCACCAGCAACACCTGTGCAGCCCCCCTTGACGCCGCCTCCAAGCCCAGTGCACCGGTTCCTGCAAAGGCATCGACACAGCGCATGCCGGTCATATCCTGTCCAAGCCAGTTGAACAATGTTTCGCGCACACGGTCCGGCGTAGGCCGCAAACCGGGCTTGTCGGCCACTTTGAGTTTGATACGCTTCCACTGCCCTCCAATCAGGCGAATCTCGCCCGGTGGGCGCTTGTGAACAGGGGCTCGAACGGGCTTGCCCGCAGGCTTGGAAATGCGGCTGGGGCTTTTTACGGAGGGCTTGCTGGATTTCGTCATTCCCCAAGCTTAACGGACTGTGTGGATGTTTCCCCACTCTCATCGGCACATTGCGTGGCCAGACGCGCCAAACAGGGGCCAACATCCTGTGGCGGCAACGGCCTGGAGTACAGGTAACCTTGCAATTCTCCGCATCCCGCCTCGCGTGCGGCCTCTGCCTGGTCCAGGGTTTCAACGCCTTCAGCCACCGTATGCAAGCGCAGACTTCGCAGCATATTGAGTGAGGAGAAGCCGGTTCCAAAATCATCAATCGCCACATGCACACGCAGGGCGCGCAGTTGCCCCGTCCTCGGGATTACCCTCGATCAAAGTCCCATCGGGCACCATAAACGGAAATTGAAAATGTACTGGCTTGTCCGTAAGGACATCGGTGATGCGCGTTTCATAGAATGGGGCGATTCCAAGAATCTCGCACTATGTTCAGCTTCTTCAAAAAGAAAACCCCTCCTGCTGCCCCCGCCGTCGCGCCACCAGCGCTTACTGCCGCAATCCCCGCTGGCGGCGGCTCGCTCATTGGCAGTGCGCTGGTCATACCAATTGACATCCCCGATCCGGCAGCACCGCCCCCCGAGCGCCAGAAATGGGTGAACAAGCTCAAGGCCAGCCTGGGCAAGACCGCCGGCAGCATTGCCACCGTGTTTGGCGGCTCCGTCATCGACGAGGCCCTGTACGAGAGCCTGGAAGACGCGCTGTTAATGGCCGATGCAGGCGTGCCCGCCACGCAATACCTGCTGACCGAGCTGCGTCGCAAGGTCAAGGACAGCGGTGTGACCCACCCGGTAGCACTCAAGAACATCCTGGTGGCCTTGCTGACCGATTTGTTGCAACCACTGCAAAAACCGTTGGTGATTGGCGAGCACCGCCCGACTGTCATCATGGTGGCCGGCGTCAATGGTGCGGGCAAAACCACATCGATCGGAAAACTCACACGCCACCTGTCCGAGAGCGGCGCCAGCGTGCTGTTGGCGGCGGCCGACACCTTCAGGGCCGCAGCACGCGAGCAGCTCAGCGTCTGGGCCGACCGCAATCTGGTAGAGATCATCAGCCAGGAAGGCGGTGACCCGGCCGCCGTGAGCTTTGACGCAGTAGCCGCCGGCAAGGCGCGCGGCAAGGACGTGGTGCTGGTCGACACCGCCGGGCGCCTGCCCACACAGCTGCACCTGATGGAAGAGCTGAAAAAGATCAAGCGCGTCATCCAGAAGGCCGACCCCACGGCACCACATGAAGTGCTGCTGGTGATAGACGGCAATACCGGCCAGAACGCGCTGATGCAGGTGCGCGCCTTTGACGACGCATTGACTCTGACCGGCCTCATCATCACCAAGCTCGACGGCACCGCCAAGGGCGGCGTGCTGGCGGCCATTGCGCGGGAACGACCCGTGCCGGTTTATTTCATCGGCGTGGGCGAAAAGCTCGAAGAGCTGGAAACCTTTAACGCACGGGAGTTTGCGCAAGCGCTTCTGGGGTAATTTGAGGTGAACACTTGAGCCGGGTCTCCAGTTATCGGAAAAGCTGCCGATATGTAAGGGAACCAAGCAATCACGAGGCTGAGTGGTATGACAACAACCCTGCTCCAGCGCCCCACGGCGCAACTCGAACTCCTGCTATGGAGTCGACAACTACAAAAGGCTCGTTTTGACGAAGTCGCAGCACTGCGCTTTCTGTCCAACGCCATCGTTTCCCTGCGGGACGCCAAAACGCCGGAGCTAAGCCCCATTGGCCGCTATCTCATTGCACACGAAGGCATTTATGCCTTGTGCCTGGGCACCATCTACTTGCATGGCGTGTTACCCGTGCACCACGAAGGCAGCCGGGCCATGGCGATTCAGCTGGCATTTGAGCTACTGGACATGACCATTGCGGATTTGCACCGGATACTGCATGCCAACCGGCATCTCGAAGACATTGCTGATCAGGCCATCGCGCCAATGACCAACGGAGAAGTGCGCGACTTGGTCGCGTTGGGTGACCGCGCGCTGGACCAGGCGCGTCTGGTCTATCCGGACTGCTTTTTCTAGCAGGCCACTGATCACGGACAATGGTCGGCTTCGCAACCGCCCCGAACACTGTCCATGACTACCCTGCTCCCCCGCATCGAACTCGAATCTGGCCCTAACCCGACTGCTGCGGTCATATGGCTGCATGGCTTGGGCGCTGATGGCAATGACTTCGCGGGGCTTGTGCCTGAACTCGATCTGGATGACTGCCCACCGATCCGGTTCGTGTTTCCGCACGCGCCCAGCATCCCGGTCACACTCAATGGCGGCTACATCATGCCGGCCTGGTACGACATTCTGGGATCCAATTTGGTAGACCGCCAGGACGCAGCCGGGATTCAAAAGTCCGAGCAAGCCATCAAAGCCCTGATCGAGAACGAAGTGGCGCGCGGCATTCGCTATGAGCGCATCGTACTGGCCGGTTTCAGCCAAGGCTGTGCCATGGCGCTGCACACCGGCTTGCGCCTGCCACACCGGTTGGCGGGCATCATGGCGCTATCGGGCTACCTGCCATTGGCCGACCGCTTTGCCACCGAGCGCATGCAGGCCAATGCCAATACACCGGTCTTCATGGCGCATGGAACGCAAGACCCTGTTGTGGTGCTGGAGCGTGGCGAAAAGTCTCGCGATGCGCTCGCCGCCATGGGCCACCCGGTGCAGTGGCACACCTACCCTATGCAGCACGCGGTGCACCCGGGTGAAATTGCCGACATTGCCGCCTTTCTGAAGCAGGTTCTGGGACATGTGGCCCCCACGGTTGCTCACCATGTGTAGCGCCCTGCCCGACCCCAACCTATGAGCGAAAGCACCCAGGCGCTGGTGCTGGGCATTGACTTTGGCACCTCCAACTCTGCCGCGGCACTGATTGGTGCTGACAGCCAGATCCATACCATGGCTCTGGACGGCACACGCGCCGAGATGCCCACCGCACTGTTCTTTGCCAGCGAAACCCACACCGTCTTGTATGGCTCCGAGGCCATGCAGGCCTACCTGAACGGCACGGAGGGCCGCCTGCTGCGGTCGCTCAAGAGCCTGCTGGGCAGCCCGTTGATGGACGAATACACGGCAGTGAATGGCCAGAGCATGCGTTTCTTTGACATCGTGGTGCTGTTCTTCAAGGAACTCAAACGCCGCTGCGAAGCCCAGGCCGGGCAGCCACTCACACGCGCCGTGCTGGGCCGCCCGGTGCACTTTGTGGACGACAACCCCGAGCGCGATGCGCTGGCGCAAGAAACACTGGGCCGCGCCGCCCGCGAGGCTGGCTTTACCGACATTGCTTTTCAGCTCGAACCCATTGCCGCCGCGCTGGACTACGAGCAGCGCGTGGACCACGAGACCACGGCCCTGGTGGTGGACATTGGCGGCGGCACGTCCGACTTCACCGTCATCCGCCTGAACCCGGCGCGCTCCCAACAAAGCGACCGCACCGCCGACATCCTGGCCACCACCGGTGTGCATCTAGGCGGCACCGACTTTGACCGCCTGCTGGACCTCTCCACCGTGATGCCACTCTTGGGCTACCGCCACATCGGCACCGGCGGGCGCCCGGTGCCTAACAGCGTGTTCTTTGACCTTACTACCTGGCACCTGATCCACCAGGCCTACACCCGCAAGGCCATGCACTTTGCCAAGGAATTGTGGACCGACTACGTGGACCAGACCCTGCACGCGCGCCTAATGGACGCGCTGGAAGGCCAACACGGCCACCGCATGCTGGCGGGGGTGGAGGCGGCCAAGATTGCCTGCTCCATCAGCGGCTCAGACGCACTGGTGGACCTGGACTTTCTGGGCCATGGGCCCAGCGAGCACCTGGGCGCGACTGTCACCGTGCCTGGCATGGCAGACAGCTTGCAACAGGCGCTGGGTCAGGTCGTGCAGTGCGCGCAACTGTGCGTGGAGCGCTCGGGCTTGCCCGCCGTCGATGCCGTCTACCTGACTGGCGGTTCATCAGCCCTGCGCCCGCTCATGGAAGCCCTGCGCACCGCTATGCCCGATGCGACTGTGGTCGAGGGCAACCGCTTTGGTGGTGTAGCCGCCGGGCTGGCGTATGCGGGTGCAACGTTGCCAAGTTGACAGGTCAAAGTCACTATATTTTTGATAGCTGGTTGCGCAATATCCACGGGGGCTAGAGGCAAAAAACACCTGAAATGTCGTGGTGCTGTTCCTGCGCAGGTTCATGCGTTGCTTGTAACAATCAGTTTTTCTGCACAGTCATTGCTTGACGCTACGGGTTCATTTCCACGCGGTTGCGCCCCAGTTCTTTGGCGCGATACAGCGTCAGATCGGCAGTCTTGCTCAAGGTATCAGCATCTTTTCCATGTTCGGGGTAGATGGCGATACCCAAACTGGAGCTGATGGAAAGACGAATGTCTCCGATCATGAATGCCTGATTCAACGCATCACGAATCTTCTCGGCCACCAGTTTGGCATCCTGGGGGGCGTCAATCATGGGCAGCAACACGACAAACTCATCGCCTCCTATGCGTGCCACGGTATCCGACTCCCGGACACACTGCACCATGCGTTCAGCAACACTGCGCAACAAGGCATCACCCACCGCATGTCCATAGGTATCGTTGATCGGTTTGAATTGGTCAAGATCAACAAACATCATGGCAAACCGGGCATTCTCCCGGCTCGCTTTTGCAATCAACTGCTGGATACGGTCACTCAGCAAGTACCTGTTTGGCAAGCCGGTCAGGAAATCGGTCTGCGACTGCGTGATGAGTTGCAGGTTGGCTTTCTTCAACTCTTCTTTGGTCAGCCTTTCGATGACTGAATAAAGATACATGCGCCGACTCGTGTAGGTGTTATGCCAGGCGATGAAAAGACTGATGAGCACAAATGGCAGCAAGGCCAACTGGTACACCGTCCACGCCATCCCTTCGGCACCCGACAACTTGAACGCATACAGCAAGAGGACAGCGGAAGTGAAGGCAACATATCCGAGCGCGGCAGAGAACCAGGTACGAATCCCCAGACTGGGGAACACGACGAAAATGATGCCCGCGTAGATGTAACTCGAAATGTGTTGGCTTTGCGTTCGCAGCAGCAATTCAAACCAGAATATCGTCCCTACGACGGTCGAGGCTGGAAGCAATAGTTCGAGCAATCCCACGTCATGCGACTGCCGGATGAACCAGAGGGTCGCGGGCAATAGCGTGACATACAGGAAGCATCGGACGAAGATGGAGATTTGCCCGACATCGCCGAGAACGAACCAGTCTGCCATGAGTTCGAATAGGGGCACCGCGCGGTCATTCAACAGCACGAGCCGTGGTATCGCACCCTGGAACAGGCTTCGAACCCCGAGCGCGATGGTCTGGCGCAGGAATCGCTGGGCTGTGCACTTTGCCAAAGAGTTGTGGACCGACTTGACCGACCAAACCCTGCACGCACGCCTGATGGACGCACTGGAAGGACAACACGGCCGCCGCATGATGGCGGGAGTGGAGACTGCCAAGCTGACATGTCAAAGTCACTATATTTTTGATAGCTGGTTGCGCACATTCCACGGGCGCTGGCGGCATATTTCATTGGAATTTATCGGCTAGCAACCGGTTCCCCCAAGAATCGCGCTCAAGGGAACCATCGCTCCCGGGCTCCCACTGCTGGCATTACTGCAAGAGAGTGATCCGTCACTTAAAGCGCTAGAGCAGCGTGAAGCCACGCAGCGCGTGCGCCTCATGTCAGTCACGGAACTAAAAGAGTTGGACTTCTGACGGCATAGCACAGTGCGACCGTGAATTCCATGTGCCTCAAATAAGCGTACGAAATACACACTATTATGTGTATACTTTTTGCTTATGAACTTCATCTGGGACGAGCCCAAGCGTCAATCGAACCTGAATAAACATGGCCTCGACTTTGCCGATGCAGCCAAGGTTTTCAGTGGTCCGTTGGTGCTATTCGAAGACCAGCGAGAAAACTACGGTGAGCAGCGCATGATCGGAATCGGGCTACTCGACTACCTCGTCGTGCTGATCGTTCATGTCGAATCGGACGACAGCATCCGCATCATCTCCATGCGAAAGGCAGACAGCGATGAAACAGACCTCTTCTACAAAAACGCAGGTTACTTCTAACCAAGCGAGCGATGCCGTTAACGACGACGCGCCCAAGTTAACGCAGGCCAACTTTGATTCGGCCAAACTGCGCGTAGCGGGCCGCGATGTCAACCGGGCAGAGTGGCAGGTTGCCGTGCGCGCACGGGTAGGCAAGCAGCGCATCAACATCATGCTCGACGCACCCATCATCGAGCACTTCAAGGCGCTGGCGGGCGACCGTGGCTATCAAACGCTCATCAACGACTCGCTTCGGCGGGTGATTGAAACCGGCCATCTGGAAGCCGACTTGCGCCGCGTAATCCGCGAAGAGCTGTCGCACTAAATCAGGCTCTGGCCCCCGTCTGCATTGCGCAGGCTGCTATCAACTTCATAACATCTCAATGCTTGACGCAGAAACCAAACGCCGCATCGACAGTTGCCGCGACATCCTGGTGGGGAAAGTGCCCGACCCCAAAGCCAGGTCGAGCAAATCACCATTGCGCTGATCTACAAGTTCATGGACGACATGGACGCCGAGGCCGAGGAGCTGGGCGGCACGCGCAGCTTTTTTGCCGGTGACTACGCCCGCTTTGGCTGGGCCAGGCTCATGGCGCCCGGCCTGGGCGGCTTTGAGGTGCTGGCGCTGTACTCTGAGGCGATCCAGAACATGCGCCAGAACCCCGGTGTGCCCGAACTGTTTCGCGACATCTTCAAAAACGCCTATACGTATAAATCAAAAAAAGGATTCCACTCAACGCACCGTCGTAGCCGAGCAATCCCTGCGCACCGCCATGCCCGATGCGACTGTGGTCGAGGGCAACCGCTTCGGCGGCGTGGCCGCCGGGCTGGCTTATGCGGGTGCAACGTTGCCAAGCTGACAGATCTAAATCACTATATTTTTGATAGCTGGTTGCGCAATATCCACGAGGCCTAGAGGCCTATTTGCCTTGTAATTAAGGCCACGCACCGCCTCCCGTTAAACTCTGTTCATGGCCGCCTCCAACTCTCCCCAGCACTGGTTTGACCTGCCCCGTGCCCCTGCCCCCGGCACTGCTGTGGGCACCGTCGCCGAACTGCCTGACGGCCAAGCCACTCTGTTCGCACTGGACACAGGTGGTGGGGTGGCGCAACCCTTTCGCCTGTTGTTGCTGCGCGATGGCACACAGGTGCGAGGCTTCGTCAACCGCTGCCCACACTTTGGCGTGCCGCTGGCGGCAAAACAATCGTTGCTGATCTCAAAACCCGGCAATAGCATCAGCTGCAACGTGCACTACGCGCGCTTTCGCTGGTCTGATGGTGTGTGTGAAGCAGGAGAATGTGAGGGCGAGGGGCTGATGGCGGTGCCACTGGATATTTCGGCTGATGGACAACTGACCATTGCCGCAACGGGCAGGGGGTGCGATTGATGCGGTCTCTGGCTGGCAACATCCTGACGCCCGGGGGCTTCGTCAAAGGCTCCATCACCTTTACTGCCGAGGGGCGTATTGAAAAGATCCACGGCACCCCTGTCAGCGAAGACGCTGCACGCACATCGGGCAGGCCCCTGCTGCTACCCGGCTTCATCGACCTGCATGTGCATGGCGCCGGTGGGCGCGACATCATGGAAGGTGGCAGCGCCGCGCAGCGTGTGGCCGAAGTCCATGCGCAGCATGGCACCACCTCCATGCTGGCCACCACCATGACCGCGCCGATGGACGAACTGGTCATCGCCATGCAGGGGCTTACCAGCATTTGCCAGCAGCGCCAAACCGGCGGCGCACGGGTGCTGGGCGTGCACCTGGAGGGGCCTTACATCAACGATGCCAAGCTGGGTGCCCAGCCTGCCTTTGCGCGCCCCGTTGCGGTGAACGAGCTGAGCCAGCTCAACCAGCTGGCACCCATTCGCCTGATCACGCTGGCGCCCGAGGTGCCAGGCAATATGGACCTGATCGCGTCGCTGTGCGATGCCGGTTACCGGGTGCAACTGGGTCACTCCATGGGCAGCTATGAAGACGGTGTGCAGGCGCTGGCACAAGGCGCCGGCAGCTTTACCCATCTATTCAACGCCATGACCGGCCTGCACCACCGCGCGCCCGGCCTGGTCGGCGCAGCGCTGGCACATGCGCAGTATGCGGAGATCATTCCTGACCTGGTCCACGTGCATGCGGGGGCCATCCGCGTGGCGCTGCGTGCCATACCCTGCCTGTATTGCGTGAGCGACTCCACCGCCGCCACCGGCATGCCCGATGGTGAATACCGGCTGGGCAGCCACACGGTCTACAAGTGCATGGGAGGTGTGCGTCTGCTTGACGGCACGCTGGCGGGCTCCACCCTGACGCTGGACCAGGCCCTGCGCAACCTGGTGGATACGCTGTGCCTTTCCATTCAGGAAGCATCGCTGCGCGTCTCCACCCATGCGGCGGACTATCTGGGCGTGGCTGACCGTGGCCGTCTGGCCGCAGGTGCCTGGGCTGATGTGGTGGTGCTGGACGGCGACCTACAGCTGCAATCTGTTTACGTTGAAGGGCATTCCATTCAATACCCGCCCTCGAGCTGACGCGCCCTCCCCATTGACCCGGGTTATGAGACGCAGGCGTGCATTCATTGGATGGAATTGGCCAGACCCCTTACGCTCTTGTTCAATTATGGATACGGGCACATATGCAGCATGTCATGGTCATAGGGGGTGGAGTGGTTGGGCTCACAACCGCTTGGTCATTGCTGGAAGCGGGCTTTGAAGTCAGCGTGGTCGAGCGGGAAGCTGAACTGGCCCAAGGCGCCAGCCGCGCCAATGGCGGGCAACTCAGCTACCGCTTTGTGTCACCGTTGGCCGATTCGGGCGTGCCACCCAAGGCGCTGCGCTGGCTGTTCGAACCCGACAGCCCGTTGCGCTTCAAGCCCGAGTGGAGTTTGCACCAGTGGAAGTGGCTGGCCGCATTCCTGGGCAATTGCCGCGCTTCCGTCAATCAACAAACCACGCAGCGGCTACTGGCATTGGGTGCGTTCAGCCAGACTGCGTTTTCAGAGCTGTATACCCATGCACAACTGCAAGGCGTGGCCTTGCGCACGCCCGGCAAGCTGGTCATTTACCGCAGCCCCGCTGAGTTCGCAGCCGTAGCCACCCGGCTGCGCGGTGACAGCAAAAATATCGAAAAGCTGCTGAGCTACCAGGAATGTTTGAGCCTGGAGCCGGCACTGACCCATAGCCCGGTGCAACTGGCTGGCGGCGTGTTTACCGCTGGCGAGGCAGTGGCCGACTGCTATGCCTTGTCGCTGCAGTTGGCCGAACGCTTGCGTGTGCACGCCCGCTTCAAGGGCTTTGTTCATGCGCAGGCACAAGGCTTTGTCATCCGGGACGGCAAGACTGTCGCCTTGCGCACGGACGTGGGCGAAATGGACGCCGATGCGTTTGTGATTGCAGCGGGCCTGCAGAGCCGTGCCCTGGCACTCACAGCAGGCATCAGCCTGCCGATTTACCCGCTCAAGGGCTACAGCCTGACGGCACCGATTGGCACAGCGCACAAGCCCCCCGTGGTCAGCGTGACCGACATCGAGAAGAAAATACTCTACGCGCAAATTGGCAGCACATTGCGCGTCGCCGCCATGGCCGATCTGGTGGGAGAAGACACCCGTATTGACCCTGCACGCATGGCATCGCTGTACCGCTCGGTCAACGCCACATTCCCGCAGGCAGCCAACTACGAAGCATCCGAGGAATGGGCGGGCCTGCGTCCGGCCACACCGTCTGGCGCCCCCATTCTGGGCGCCACACCGGTGTCCGGCCTGTGGCTCAACGTAGGGCACGGCGCATTGGGCTTCACCATGTCCTTTGGCGCGGCGCGCATTGTGTCGGAACTGATTGCCGGGCGGAAAAGCCCCTTGAGCCTGGACGGCTTGCAGCTCAGGGCATAAAAAGACCCGCAGGGCCTGCGCCCTGCGGGTCTTGAACGGATTTTGAGAGCGCGGGGCTAGCCCCGCACCAATCCTCTTTTTAGAAATCGTACTTCATGGACACCGTCAACGTGCGGCCAAACGGATCGGCAACGCGTGGGTCCCAGCCAGCACCAGCCACATCATCTACATCGTGGTGCGTAAACGGTGGTTTCACATCCAGCAGATTGCGAATGCCGACCGTGACGCTTGCATTCTTGATGCCTTTGTACGTAGCGCTGAGTCCAAACGTGGTGTAGCTGTCCACATCGGTATTGGCAGTGGCCGGCATGGTGGCGCGATTCGTCAGGTTCTGATCCTGGTAGCCCGACTTGTAGGTACCGGTCAGTGTGCTGCTCCATGGCCCACCGGTCCAGGTCAGGCTGGTGGTGAACTTGTTGCGCAGATACAGGGTACGTGTTCCAAAGGTTCCCACGTATTCAGCCATTGGCAGATTCTCCAGCGGAGACTCCATGTGGCTCAGCATGTGCGTGCCGTTGATCGCTGCAACCCACTTGCTGTCCATGGCATTGAAGGAGCCGGTTGCACCCCAATCAATACCCTTGGTAGAACTACCCGCTGCATTGACCCAGCCCGCGCGAACCACCGACACATTGCCTGTAGCATCCCGCACAAAACGGTCTGTAAACAGGCCATAGTTGTTTCGCAGATCACCAATGGTCAGGGTGCGGATACGGTCGGTCAGGTCTACGCGCCAGTAGTCGAGGGACAAAGTCACGTCACTGACAGGCGCCCATGCAAAGCCCAAGGTGCCTTGCTTGGACTTTTCGGGCTTCAGATCAGGGTTGCCGCTGTTGGTGTAGTTCACCTGAATGTCGCACTGCGTCGGGTCAACCGGGCAACGCACCGGGTCCGCCCACTTGGTGACGTCCAGCTGCGGTGCATTGTTGACTTGCTGCTGCTGGAATGTCGGGGCCTTGAAGCCGGAATTGACAGAACCGCGCATCAGGAAAGTCGGCAGTGGCTGGTAACGGAATGCGACTTTTGGATTGGTCGTGGTGCCAAAGCCCTCGTATTTATCAGTACGCAATGCCAATTGCAGTTCCAGAGCCTTGGTAACCGGCACTGCCAGTTCGCCATACACGGCCTGGATGTTGCGGGAAATCAGTGGCACGCCCGAGTTGCCGGGGCACAACAAAACGTCGGAGGCCACCGTCGTCAGTAGCGTACTGACGCAGGTAATGGCTGCCGTCGTATTTGCCGTGGTGTTGGCAAACTCATAGGTTTCCTTGCGCAAATCAAACCCGACTGCAAAGCCCAATGGGCCTGCCGGCAGGTTCATCAACTCACCCGACAAGGAGCCATCCAGCTGGGTCAATGCGGTTTTGCCGCCCATGACGCGTCCACGCGCCTTGGTGGATTCAATGAGGGCCATCGCAGCCGGGGTCTGCGCCTGGCCAGGCATCACCCAGGGGTTGATGAGGCCGGTCTTCAACGCCGCATGGAGCTTGGTTGAATAGGCATAGCCGTCATACAAATCCGAATAGGCCTCGGCCTGTGCAGTGGACAAACCCAACTTGTAGTCATATTTGCCGATCACACCGTCCAGCGCCACCAGCAGGCGGCCATTGCTGGAGATGTTGTCGATGATCCGGTTACCCCAATCCTGCATACGGAAACGGTAGGCGATGGGTTTGGTCGGATCAAAATCCAGAACCCCGTAGTCTTTCAGGTTCAGGTAATGGGGCCCGTTGACCGGGTAAAAGTTGTTGCCGATAGCGGCATTGGTGGACGAACTGGTGCTGAACTGGGATGGGGTCAGCTCGGAACGCACACCGGTGCGCGAGCCCGTCAGTTCGACTGTGGCGGTGTGGTTTTCCGCCAGCTTCATGCTGCCACGCATGACCAGATTGGTGGCCTCCTTGGGTGTGGCCAGCATGTACTGGCTGCCGTAGTCGGTATTGCAAAGGTATCTTCCGCTTGCCAGATTGGCCGCGCGGGTAGCTGCCGAAGCGGTGGGCGTAGTCCACAGCGCTGGCTGGAACTGCACACCTTCAGTCACCGCATCACACTGGTTCTGCATGCTCAACAGGTTAATACGGGTGTATTTGGTGACGTCGGTCGCGCCCACGCGAGACCCGGTGGTGCCCATGGCCGTACCCGTGCCAGTGATGATGTTGGCAAACGGTGAGCTGCTGGAATTGGGTGACAGCCCCATCGCCGGGTTGAAACCATTGGACCAGTCGCGATCAGACCCCCGAAGAATGTCGTCCTTGCCGACCGACAGACTGGCCATCACATTGAAGCCGTCTTTCTCCAGAGTGCCTTTGCCCGCAGTCAGCGACAGCTTGCGCGTGGCACCTGCAGCAGACTGGAAGGGCCGTGAGCCATCCAGCCCAATGGATACGCCTTCATAGTCTTTCTTCAGGATGAAGTTGATCACACCGCCAATCGCATCCGTTCCGTAGATGGCGGATGCGCCGTCCTTGAGAATTTCAACCCGCTGGATTGCCGCGAAAGGGATGGTGTTGAGGTCAACACTACCGCCGCTCATGCCATGGGTGCTCACCCGACGACCATTCAGCAGGACCAGCGTACTGCCAGGCCCGAACCCACGCAGATTCGCACTGGCCGAACCACCGGTCAAACGATCGGTGTCGCCACCAAAAATATTGTTGTTCGATACCGCGTTATCCGCACCGGATGCATTGCCAGACACCTGGTTCAGCATTTGCTCTACCGAGCCAATGCCACGCTTGACCAGGTCTTCGGAGGTCAGTATCTCAATCGGCAAAGCGCCTTCCGACTGAATGCGCTTGATGCTCGAACCCGTGATTTCCACACGGCCCAGCGACTGGGTGGTTGGGGGCGTTTGCGCCATGCCCACCAGGTGGGTGCTCAATCCCAGCAGGGCCAGACTGCGGGTCAACTTTTTCATGTTCAAGGTAGAACTCCTTTGGTTATTGGTTGATGGTCGGTATTCAGCAAAAACAAACGCCACTTTCGCGGTTGGGCGCGTCAGAATTTCGATGGAGCACTTGTTACATATTGAAGCAGAAGCCCTTTGTAAACCATAGGTAAAGGCCCGAAATGTCGCTTTACTGCGATAAATGCTTGGGTGGAATACATAACTTGCAGGAATACATTAAAACTCTTTTGTAGCAGGATTCGTTCCACATCCGCCGGGCCGGGCAACAGGAATTGGTGAAAAATGGCGATATGCCATCCATATCCCATGTCAGTAGCCGTCCAATGCGTCACTTCGGATGGCTGGGCGCATTTGTCATTTTGATGTTGACGGGTTGCGCAACGGTCAAGAACGTCAACGCGCTTCCTCCCACGGTCGAGGCAGCCCTGCAGAGGGCCGGCATGACCGACACCGTTCTGGGCGTCGTGGCCTACCCCCTGTCGGACAAGACCAGTGGCTTGCGGCTCCATGCGGATGAACCCAGACAACCCGGCTCGACCATGAAGTTGGTCACCACCATCGTGGCATTGGAACGCCTGGGCACCAACTCACGGGGTCGCACCGATCTTTTGGCCAGCGTGAAGCCCAAAGATGGCGTCATCAACGGGGCCCTCTACCTCCGTGGTGGCGCGGATACCGACCTGGACTGGGGCGCTTTGTGGGGCATGCTGCGCCAGTTGCGTGAGCAAGGCGTAGCCCACATCCAGGGTGGCCTGGTGGTGGACCGCAGCCTGTTCAATCCGCCCCGGCTGGACGTGGGTCTACCGCCGTTCGATGAAGCACCCGAGTTTCAGTACAACGTGATTCCTGATGCACTGAACCTCAACACCAGCCTGCTGGGCTTTGTGCTGCAGTCTGACGACCAAGCCTTGTCAGCGCGCACCAGTCCGGTGCTGCCAGCACTGCGGCTGGACACCAGTGCCATGACGCTGAACGACAACGCCTGCGCGAAGTGGGAGGACACCTGGCAGTTGCCAACGGTGGACGCAGATCAGGGCGCACCGTTGCTGCGTTTTCGGGGCCAGTTTCCCCGCAATTGCAGTCGGCAACTCGATCTCAACCTGGTAGATCGCCAGTGGGCCACTGCCGCCGCCGTTCGCCAGATCTGGAGTCAGCTCGGAGGACAGATCAGCGGCCCTGACGTGGAAGGTGCCACGCCATCCGATGCGGTGGTTCTGACCAGCCATCTGGGCCGCCCGTTTGCCGAAGTGGCCCGCGGCATGATGAAACGCTCTGACAATCCCTTGACCCGCTTGACCTACTTGCGACTGGGGGCCAAGACCGCGACCGCAGGTGAAGCCACACTGGATGCCGCAGCAGGCAGCGTGCGCGAGTGGTTTGCTGCCAAGGGCATACCGGTTGAGGGGCTGGTGATGGACAACGGATCGGGCCTGTCACGCAGTGAGCGCATCACGGCCCATCAAATGGCGGCTGTGCTGGAGGTTGCCTACAAAGGGCCCTACGCACCCGAGCTGTTGACGAGCCTTCCCGTGGCAGGCGTGGACGGTACGCTGTCGCGCCGATTCAAAGGCAGCCTCGCTGAGGGCCGCGCCCGCATGAAAACGGGCACGCTGCGCAATGTGGTTGCACTGGCAGGCTATGTGCAGGACCAGTACGACCGAACGTGGGTGGTTGCGGCCACCTTGAACCACGACAGTGCGCCAGCCAAAGGCCACGCCGTGCTGGACAGCATTGTTGAATGGGTAGCTTCACAGCAATAATTTATGCCAAAAATGGCTGCATCCCTCTCCAGTATTGCGCAAGCAGCTATCTAATTTATAGCAATCTGAAACTAGCGCACGTCCAGCACGTGGCGGCATTCGGGCGGCAATTTCACCAGTGTCAGCACCTGCGGCGGCACACCGGAGGGCTTGGGGTGCAATGCCTCGTCGGTAAACCACCAATCCAGCGAGGCGTCGCAGCCATCACCCTCGGGAGTAGGGTCCTGCACTGTGCATTTGGCGGCACCCGGCGGGCAGAAGAGCCGGACATGAAAGTGGTAGTCGTGCCCATGCTCGGGTCGAATCTTGCGCAGCCAGGGCTCGCCGCTGGCAGTGCGGCACAGGGCACGTTTGATGGCGGCATTCACAAAAATGCGCTGCACCTGTGCATCCATGGCAGCCGTGCGCAATACCGCCTGGTGGCCAGGCGTCCAGGCCGTCGGCTCCACATCCAGCCTGTCGGCCCGCACCACCGTGATGGAAGAAACCTCCTCACGCTCGGCGCGCGACATGCGCTGCGCCGGCATGGGTTTGAGCCAGATGTCGGCATCCAGCCCCAACTGGTGAGAGGCGTGCCCGGTCAGCATCGGGCCACCGCGTGGTTGCGCCATGTCACCCACCAGAATGCCGGGCCAGCCACTGGCCTGCGCGGCGGCGGGGGCAAAGCGCTCCACAAAGCGGATCAGTTCCGGGTGTCCCCAGTTGCGCTTGCGCGAGGGCCGCATGGCCTGCCATTGCGGTCCGTCAGGGGCTAGCGCCTGCGCGCCCGCCAGGCAGCCTTTGGAATAGAAGCCAAAGGGCTCGGGTTCCAGCGGCGCCGCCGTGGTTGCGCGTCCAAACAGTGCCTTGGCTGGGGTATTCGCATCCAGGGGATTGCTCAGCGGCGCGAGAGGCGGCGGGTTGAGCGTACCCTTGTCCTGCGCCTGGACCAACCCCGCGCACACGAAAAATAGCAGGGTGCTGGCTTGAAGAAACTGGTGCATAGGGTGCATGAAAGTCAGAGCACCGCGGGGTGCAAAAGTTGCAACGTCCCCGCACCGGCATCCATCTCCACCTCCAGCCCGACGGGAATAGTGAACTTGCGCTTGATGTGGCCGATCATGGCCCCGCGAAAGACCGGCACGTTGAGCGGCAGGAAATAGTCATCAAACACTTCATCCAGGGTCAGCGTGCCGAAACGGCCATCGCCTGGCTCGCACTTGGTAAATTTGCCCAGCACCACACCGGCTAGCTGGCTGAGCGCACCGCACAGGCGCAAGGTCGACAGCAGCCGGTCCACACGGTAGATGTATTCGTTGATGTCTTCCAGAAACAACAGGCTGCCGCGAAAGTCCGGCATATACGCAGACCCAGCCAGCGAAGCCAGCACCGACAGATTGCCACCCACCAGCCGCCCCCGCGCCTTGCCGGGGCGCAGCGTCGATATACGGTCCTGGGTTTGCACCAGGTTGTCGCCCCGCTCACCGGTCGGGTTGCGCAGCAGGGGGGTCTGCGCCTGCATCACCATGTTCTTGAAGTGGGCCACGCTGAAGTCATTCCACTCCGATTCGGCCACCGGGCAGTGAAAGGTCACCAGCCCGGTCTGGCGCTGAATGCCATTGACCAGTGCGGTCAGGTCCGAGAAACCGCCAAAGAACTTGGGCTTGGCGCGGATCAACGCGTAGTCCAGCTTGTCAATGATGCGGTTGCAGCCCGAGCCACCGGTCACGGCAATCAAACCGGCGACCTCGTCGTCGGCAAAAAACGTGTTGATATCGCTGGCCCGCTGGGTATCGGTCCCGCCAAAGTGGCCATAGCGCGCACGCACATGGGCGCCTAGCTTGACCTTGAACCCCAGCGCCTGCAGTGCCTCGACGGCTATTTGCAGGGGTTCGCGCTCAAACGTGGCGTTGGCGGGGCTGACCAAGCCCAGCGTATCGCCTGCACGCAATCGGCGCGCCAGCAGAATGGGCCGAACGGAGGGCTGGGGGCTGGGGGCTGGCGCAGTGCCATTGGCGGAGCTTCCCACAGCGGCTACGCCCAGGGACAGCGACTGAACAAATTGGCGGCGTTGCACGGTCATAGACTTTTCGTTCCAGTTACGGCGTATACAAAAGACCCCTACAGCACACGGGGAAGATCCCGGCGTACCACATCGCGGTCGCCCAAGTCAAAGTGCCACCACTCGGAATGAATGCCATGAAAACCCGCATGGCGCATGGCCGCGCGCAGCCAGCCCCGGTTGGCAAGCTGCGCCGATGTCAACACGCCCGCAGCCAGGTGCTCGGCTTCGCGGTCCGGGTGAGACACCAGCGTCATTTCGTCAAAAGCCGATCCCATGTCCAACTCCTGGCCACGGTTGTCAAGCAGTGTCACATCCACTGCCATACCGAAGGAATGGATCGAGCCACGCTCCGGGTGGGCCAGGTACATGGCCTGCGGTGTGTTTTCAAACTCGCTGTAAAGCTGCTCCTGAATGCGTTGGGGCCGCAAGGCGTCCAGCACGCGGATGCGTGTGCCGGGCACCCGCGTTGCCAACCACTGCCCAGCCTGCTCCAGCGCCAAAGCCGCTTCCACCCGCAGATAGGCGCAATCGATGCCCTCGTACAGCACTCGGTTCAGAAAGTTGTTGCTGGTGGTGTAGCGCAGATCCACGTCGATGTGGCGCACATCCCCAAGGGCCATGAATCCAGCGCTGTCGGGAATGTCTTCACACGCAATCGTGCTGGAACTATGCGGCACTGATTACACCCCTACTGAAGCCAGACTCGCACGCGCCGTATCACCCAGAAACTTCACCAGCCGCCGAGCCGACTGCGCGGGCGGTGAACCGGTAGCCGTCAGTAGATACAACTGCACGGGTATGGCGGGTTCGAGTGCCCGTACCCGCACCCGCGTGCGGTCTGCGCAGGCCGCAGTAAAGGGATCCACCACCGTCATGCCGGCACCGGCCTCCACCAGCGAGCGCGCCAACTGGTAGGTTTGCACGGTGATGCGGCTCTGGGGGTGAATGCCCTGCTCTTCAAACGCACCCATCACCAGATTGCCCAGGGGGTCACCCTCGGCAATGGCAATCAGGGGCGTAGTGATGTCCGATACCTTCAGCGCACCGTCGATTGCCCCCTCCACGCTGTTCAGCGGGCACAAGGCCATCATCGGCCCGGCGGCAACGGGCTCCGCAACGATGCCGGGGTAACAGGGGTCATGCAAAGACAAGGCCAAATCGGCTTCATTCAACAGCAGCGCACTGATGATTTCGCGCGTATGGTGCGTGGCCAGCGTGCAACGCACTTGGGGGTAGGCATTGGACCATTGCACGATGGCTGATGGCAGGATGGAAACACCCAGGGCTGGCGTGGATACCAGCCGCAACAATTCAAACTCGCCCGTGCGCAGGTTGGATGCCAGGCGACGGATAGAAACCAGGTCCTTGTTAAGCTTGTCAATCTCGATGCGCAGGCGCTGCGCCTCCGGTGTTGGGTACAGCTTGCCGCGCACCCGGTTGAACAGCGGAATGCCCAGTTGCAGCTCACAGTGCTGCAGGACCTTGGTGACGGCCGGCTGTGAGATATGCAGGATCTGCGCGGCACCCGTGATGGTTCCCGCCTGCATGATGGCGTGAAAAACCTCAATGTGTCGCAGTCGCATGAAGCCCCATCAATGAAAGAACAAATAGGCCACCCAGACGGAGGCCAGCACCCCAGCCAGATCGGCCAGCAAACCGTAGCCAATCGCATAGCGGGCCCGCTTGATACCCACGGAGCCAAAGTACAGCGCAATGATATAGAAGGTGGTGTCGGTGGCACCCTGCAGCACGCAGGCGAGCCGCCCCACAAACGAGTCCACGCCATAGGTCTGCATGGCATCGATCATCATGGCGCGGGCGCCGCTGCCACTCACGGGTTTCATCAGCGCGGTAGGCAGGGCCGGGGTGAAATCGGTGTTCCAGCCCAGATTCGAAAACACCCATGTAAAACCACTGACCACAAAGGTCAATACACCCGAATTGCGCAGCACGCTGATGGCCACCAGCATGCCCACCAGGTAGGGAATGATGGTCAGCGAGGTTTGTATGCCGCCCTTGGCACCCTCAATGAAGGCGTCAAAGACATTGACCCCTTTTCGCAAGGCCCCAATCAAAAACGCGCTGATGATGGACGCCAGCACCAGATTGCTGGCCAGCTTGGAAAACAGCTCGATCTCGGTGCGGGTCATGAAGTTCACCAGGTACCACACCATACCGCCAATCAAGACGGTGATGCCTCCCACCCAACCCATGATGACGCTGTCAAACAGGTTGATGCGCTGCCTGATGGAAACGCTGACCAGCGCAACCACCGTTGCCACATAGGTTGCAATCAGTATGGGTAAGAACACATCCGATGGGTCCTGCGCACCCAGAATCGCGCGCTGCGCGATGATGGACAACGGGATTAGCGTCAAACCGGAGGTCTGTAGCACCAGAAACATGATTTGCGCATCGCTGGCCTCCTCCTTGTTCGGGTTGAGGCTTTGCAGGCTGTCCATGGCCTTCAATCCAAACGGCGTGGCGGCGTTGTCCAGCCCCAAAAAGTTCGCTGAAAAATTCATCACCATGTGGCCAGACGCCGGATGGTTTCTGGGAACCTCCGGGAAAATTCGCGAAAAGAACGGCCCTATGAGTTTGGCCACAAATTCAATGGCCCCTGCTTTCTCGCCAATATTGAGCAGACCCAGCCACAGCGTCATGACCCCAGCCAGCGGCAATGCGATGTCCATAACCGCCACTTTGGCGGAGGTAAACGTGCCATCAATGATGCGCTTGAAAACCTCCACGTCGCCCATGAACAGCCACTGCGCCAGGGCTGCTGCAAAACCCACCAGAAAAAAGCCTGACCAGATGTAGGAAAGTGCCATGGCGCTGCCTACCAGCGTGCGGTGTACGGTTTGGAATGCAGGTCTGGCTTGGCCAAAACCATGCCCTGCGGCGTGTTGACTGCATCAAGCAGGGCGGCAATTTCAGCGTCGGGTTGGCCATCGTATTTGGCGGGTCGGTACTTCATCTGGAAGCTGATCAGGCTGTCCCGTGTCAAGGCGTCCCACTGGCCACTGCGCGACGTGTTGTAGCCATGGTCCGACAACTTGTCCTGAAACCACTTCGCATCCGGCATTTGGAATTCGTACAACGGCCGCTTCGCCGCGACCATCGCCCCATCGGGCCAGGCAATGAGTCCCTCGTCGGCCAGGCGCTTCCAGGGGAACAGGGGACCGGGGTCCTGCTTGCGCCCGGGCGCAATGTCGCTATGCCCGATGATGCGGTCGGGCCTGATCTGGTGGCGCGCCACGATCTCCTTGCACAAGGCAAGCACTTCATTGATTTGCGCCTGCGAAAACGGTGTGTAACGTGTAACACCGTCCGCGCCGACCACAGGCCCGGCATTGACGATTTCAATGCCGATAGAGCCGGCATTCAAGTTGCTGTAGCCCGCCCAGAAACTGGGACCGGCATGCCAGGCTCTGCGATTTTCGTCCACCAACCGGTAGGTCACAACCGGGTCGTCGCGCACCAGGTAGTGGCTGGACACAGCCCGGTTTGACGGCTTGGTGAGAGTTGCCAGCGAGCTCTCGAAGTTACCCACCGTGTAATGCAGCACCAGAAACTGGGCCCGGCTGTCCTGATTTTCCGATGTGTAGGTGGTGTCAATCCGCACGCCGGACGCGCACCCGCCCAAGAACACGATAGCAACGATACTGAACAGGGGTAAAAAGCCAGGTTTCATAGTGGGGACCATCATATCTTTTGATTATGGAGTGGGAACGCGCTGCAATGGACTGAATTCAGGGGCGCATGACTACAATGATTTTTCGCTTTCTTGCCCGCACACACCACAATGCATTACTCCACTGCCAACCTGCGCATTCACAAGTTCTCTTCACTTCAGCCCGGCCCGCGGCTTATCGTGACAGGCGCCGTGCATGGCAGTGAAACCAGTGGCACGCGGGGTATCGAAAAAGTGCTGGCAGAGCTTGACAGCGGCGAACTCACCATCCTGCGCGGCAGCCTGACCTTGCTACCGGTTGCCAACCCGCTGGCCTACAGCAAGGGCGAGCGCAATGGCGACCGCAACCTGAACCGCAATCTGCAGCCCTGCGAACAACCACTGGACAACGAAGACCGCATTGCCAATGTATTGTGCCCCCTGCTGGCGCAGCACGACGTATTGGTGGACCTGCATTCCTTCCGCGCCCAGGGTGAGCCCTTTGCCATGATTGGCCCGGCCAACAACGCGGACGACCTGGAGCCGGTTCGCCACGCGGAACTGGAGCAGGCTCTGGCACTGCGACTGGGGCCGCGGCGCATTGTGGAGGGCTGGCTGTCCACCTACGCAGTCGGTGTGCAGCAACGTCTTGCGCGCACGAAGCCGACCGAGCGCTCCGAATTACTCAGCACCCACCCGAGCTATGGCGTCGGTACCACCGAATACATGCGAAAGACAGGCGGCTACGCCATTACGCTGGAGTGTGGCCAGCACGCCGATCCGGACGCACCCGGTGTGGCTTACCGGGCCATTCGCAACACACTGGCCCATCTCGGTCTGGTGGATGAAACGCCACCACCTGCCCGCACCGACATTGAGTTTCTGCGCCTGGCTGAAGTGATTGACCGGCACCACCCGGACGACCAATTCACCCGTTCCTGGTCCAGCTACGACCGGGTTGCACAGGGTGATGTCATCGGGCTGCGCCACGACGGCTCTGAGGTGCGTGCCCCGCGCGAGGGCTATATCGTGTTTCCCGATGCCAATGCCAAAGCGGGTAACGAGTGGTTCTACTTTGCCCACCCCAGCACGCGCACCATCACCTAGGCGACGCCATGCTCAACACCGAAAGCCCCAGCACCCAGCACACCGAGCTGGACCGGTATGCCACGCCGGACCTTGTGGCGGCTTTTGTGGACGACCAACTGCGTGCAGTAGATGCCGTGCGCGCCGCCGGGCCTGACCTGGCCCGCGCGGTGGACGCGGCCCTGCCGCGCATGCTCAACGGTGGGCGTCTGATCTACGCCGGTGCCGGTACCTCCGGCCGTCTGGGAGTGCTTGACAGTGTGGAGCTGTATCCCACATTTTCGTGGCCACATGAGCGTGCCATCGGGCTGCTGGCAGGAGGAAACACCGCCATGTTTGTGGCAGTTGAAGGCGCGGAGGACGATGCCGATCAGGGCGCACGCGACGTGCAGGGCGTTCACGTCGGGCCGAATGATGTGGTGCTGCTGATCGCTGCGTCCGGCTCTACGCCCTATGTGCTGGGGGCTCTGCAGGCAGCGCGCAGCGCGGGCGCGCTGACGGTAGGCTTTGCCAACAATCCGAATGCGCCCGTCACGCAACAGGCCGACATGGGTATCACCTTGGACACGGGTAGCGAAGTGATATCGGGCAGTACCCGGCTCAAGGCGGGGACCTCACAGAAAATTGCGCTCAACACCTTCTCCAGCGCCTTGATGGTGCGGCTGAACAAGGTCTACGGCAACCTGATGGTGGATCTGAAGGCAACCAATGCCAAGCTGGTTCGCCGCGCTGTTGCACTGACCATGCGTGCGGCCGCCTGCGATGAAGCACGCGCACGCGAAACCCTACAGGCCTGTGACCACCACGTCAAAGTGGCAGTCGTCGCGATCCGGTGTGGCGTTGATATCGCAACGGCGAAGGAGCGACTGGCCGCAGCGGGAGACAGCGTGCGCAGCGCACTGGACCTGGCGTGAGCGCCACGCATAGCGCAGCACCAAACCCCTGGGCCTGGATACCCACGCTCTACTTTGCGCAAGGCATTCCCTATGTGGTGGTGATGACCCTGTCGGTCATCCTGTACAAGAACATGGGCGTCAACAACACCGATATTGCCCTGTACACCAGCTGGCTGTATCTGCCCTGGGTCATCAAGCCGCTGTGGTCACCCCTGGTCGAGTTGTTCAGCACCAAGCGGGTATGGATTGTGGCGCTGCAGTTTGCCGTGGGCGCCTCATTTGCGTGCGTGGCCCTGACTATTCCAGGTCCGGGCTATTTCAAGATGACACTGGCTGTGTTCTGGTTGATGGCCTTTGCATCGGCTTCGCACGACATTGCCGCCGACGGCTTCTACATGCTGGCTCTGCCCGAGCACAGCCAGGCCGCCTTTGTGGGTGTGCGCTCCACGTTTTACCGGCTGGCCAACATCGGCGGGCAAGGCGGTCTGGTGTATCTGGCCGGAGAACTGCAGGAGCGTACCGGCAGCATGCAAACGGCGTGGACCATTGTTTTCTGGGTGTTAACGGGCCTGTTTGTGGCCATGGCGCTGGTCCACTGGCTGGTGCTACCCAAACCCGCCGCAGACATGCGTGGTGCCGGACATGCCAGGTTGCGGGACCTGGTGCGCGATTTCTTCAGCGTATTTGCCGATTTTTTCAAAAAGCCCGGCATTCTGGTGGTGCTGGGGTTTTTGTTGCTCTACCGGTTCCCGGAAGCCCAGTTGCTCAAGCTGGCCACACCCTTTCTGCTGGACAAGACCGAGCTGGGCGGCCTGGGGCTCAGTACCAAGGCAGTGGGCATTGCCTATGGCACGGTCGGCCTGACTGCGCTGACGCTGGGTGGCTTGCTGGGCGGCTGGGTAATTTCCCGCGTGGGCTTGAAGCGCGCGCTGTGGCCGCTGATCCTGCTCATGCATGTGCCCAATGCTGTGTTTGTACTGCTGGCCATCTCGCAGCCGCAGGATGTGGTGACAGTGAGCGCGGCGCTGGCCATCGAACAGTTTGGCTATGGGCTGGGTTTTACCGCCTACCTGATGTACATGATTCTGGTCGCCGACGGACCGCACAAGACCGCCCATTACGCCATTTGCACTGGCTTCATGGCGCTTGGCATGATGCTGCCGGGCATGTGGAGCGGCTGGCTGCAGCAGCAGCTGGGCTACCTGCCATTTTTTGTATGGGTGCTGGTGGCAACGATTCCCTCATTCGCCATGGCCGCACTGATCAAGATTCCCGACGGATTTGGAAAGAAGGCGTTGCCATGAATCCCTGGAACAGACGACGGCTTCTGGGCGCAGCCGGTGCTGCCACGCTGGTCGCAGCCGGGCTGGAGGCCTGCGTCGCACCGATAAAGAGCCTGCAGCCCGTTTTTCGTCTGGCTCCCGAGCTGGACGCACTGGCACCACCGGCACCAAGGGAGTTTCGGGCCGCGTGGGTTGCCACCGTGGCCAACATTGACTGGCCCAGCCGCAAGGGCCTGAGCACTGCGCAGCAGCAAGCTGAAATGCGCGCGATCCTGGACCATGCCGTAGCCTTGCGGCTCAACGCGATCATCCTGCAAGTCCGCACCAGCGCCGATGCGCTCTATGCCTCTGCGCTGGAGCCGTGGAGCGAATACCTGTCAGGCACGCAGGGTCAGGAGCCCGAGCCGTTTTACGACCCATTGGCGCTGTGGATTGAAGAAGCCCACGCCCGGGGGCTGGAGTTGCACGCCTGGTTCAACCCGTTTCGGGCGCGCCAAAGCCAGGCCACTTCCAAAGCTGCCGCCACGCACCTGAGCCAGACTCAGCCCGCGTGGGTCAAAGCCTATGGCGACCAGCTGTGGATTGACCCCGGCGAGCGGGCTGCCGCCGATCACACCGTCGCCGTATTCATGGATGTGCTGCGCCGCTACGACGTCGATGGCATCCACATCGACGATTACTTCTACCCCTATCCGATCACCCAAGACCAGGGCAACGAGCCCAAGGTCGAGGTGGATTTTCCGGACCAAAGTGCCTGGCAACGCTATGTCGACGGCGGCGGACTGTTGGCCCGCAACGACTGGCGGCGCAGCCATGTGGATGCATTGGTGGAGCGCATTCACACCAGCATCCGTCAGACCAAACCCTGGGTGCGTTTTGGGGTCAGTCCGTTCGGCATCGGCCGCCCGGAGTGGCGCCCACCCGGCATTCAGGGCTTCAGCCAGTACCACAAGCTGTATGCCGACGTGGAGCGCTGGCTGCGCCAGGGCTGGATGGATTACCTGGTACCGCAACTCTATTGGCGCATGGAACAGACCGCGCAGGCCTTTGTTCCGTTGCTGGACTACTGGCACACCCAAAATCCCCACCAGCGGAACATCTACGCAGGGCTGTTCACCAGCAAACTTCCCGCATCCGCTGCCGACACCAAAAACGCCTGGCCACCGGAAGAAATCACCAACCAGATTGCCGCCGTGCGCTTACGCGCGCCCGGCAGCGGCCATGTGCACTTCAGCATGGTGGCGCTGTTGCAAAACCGGCTGGGGGTGGCTGACACGCTCAAGGCACAAACCTATGCCACACCCGCTCTGGTACCAGCTTCACCCTGGCTGGAGCGTAGTGCCCCGGACCTACCAATCGCCGGTTTGAGACCGCAGCCCAACGGCGCATGGGAGCTGACGCTGGCCACGCCGCAGTCGGGCAAGGCAGTTGCGCGCTGGGCGGTGTGGTTGCGCTTTGGCGAGCAATGGGAGTTCCAGATTTCCTTGCAACCTACCATGGCAATTGCGGCGGTTAAGCCGCAGACGGGCGGTGCGCCACTGACGGGCATCGTGGTCTCGGCGCTGGACCGGGTTGGCAACGAATCACCACGCATCGGCTGGCTTCCACTGCGCGGGAGCACACCGTGAACGAAGTACCTTTTTTCGGACTGGGCCTGGATGCGGGCGGCAGCCAGACCCGTTGGGCGCTCGCCGATACGAACGGAGAGCTGGTAGTCCAGGGGCATGTGGCTGGCCTGAGCGGCTTGCAACTGCAGTCCGACGCTGGGCTCGCCAGTCTGCGTGCAACGCTACAAACGCTGGCCCACGCATTGAACGAAGTCATACAAGGCCAGCCACTGGCGCTCTACGGCGGCTTTACCGGGCTCGGCGCAGAGCAAGACAAGGCGGCGCTGCTGGCCTTGTTGCAAGAGGCACTGCCCGTCAGCGCCAGCCACTCCACACTTACGCACGACATGGACATTGCCTACCGCGCAGCCTTCACCCCCGGCGCAGGCTATCTGGTCTATGCAGGTACCGGATCGATCGCGGCTTACATTGACGCGCAAGGGCAAACCCACCGTGCCGGTGGACGAGGCTATTTGCTGGGAGATGAAGGCGGTGGCTATTGGATCGCGCGTGAGGCGCTAGCCTGGGTCTGGCGACAGGAAGACCGCTCGCCCGGCAGCTGGAAGCAGTCACCCATGGCGCAACGCCTGTTCGATGCCGTGGGGGGCAACGACTGGCAATTCACCCGCGCCTTTGTCTACGGCAGTGACCGCGGCGCAATGGGCCGGCTCGCATTGCAAGTTGCCGCGTCGTCGCAGGATGACCCCGCCGCCCATGCTTTGCTGCTGCGTGCAGGTGCCGCGCTGGGGGCGTTGGCGCAGCACCTGCTGAACCGCTTTGGTCCGCGCCCAGTCACTGCGGGCGGGCGGGCGCTACTGCTGAGCCCGCTGCTGGAAGCGGGTATGCGCAGCACGCTGCCCGCGGAAATCGACTTGAAAATCACGCCAGACCTGGCAGCCCATGTGACAGCTGCCCGCCTGGCCATTTTTCATGGTCAAGTTGGCCTCTAGCCCCCGTAGATATTGCGCAAGCAGCTATCTTATTTGTAGCAAACATAGACAATCGCCTCATCCTGAAAGCCACGCCCATGCTGATTCAACGTATTGCCGTCGGTGAAATCAAACTGCCACTGAAGGTACCGTTCAAGACCGCCTTGCGCACCGTGACGGATGTGCACGATCTGGTCCTGATCATCGAAACGGACACCGGCCACCAGGGCTACGGCGAGGCACCCGCCACGGCGGTCATCACCGGCGACCTGCTGGGTTCCATGCGCGCCGCACTGGCCCTGATCGCGCCCCGACTGCTGGGACGGGACCTGCTGGATTTCAACGCCCTGCTGGCCACGGTGCACCAGTCCGTTGTGCACCACAGCAGTCTGAAAGCGGCGCTGGAGATTGCGCTGTACGACCTGCGCGCCCAGCAATTTGGCGTGCCGCTGTACCAGCTGCTGGGTGGTGGCACGCCGCGCCTCAAAACGGATATCACCATCAGCGTGAACGACAGCGCCACCATGGTGCAGGATTGCCTGCGCGCCGTGGCGGAAGGCTTTGATGCCCTCAAGATCAAGGTCGGTGGGCGCACCTGGCGCGAGGACGTGGACAGCACACTCGCCATCTACCGCGCCGTCGGCCCGCATGTGGCGCTGCGGCTGGACGCCAACCAGGGCTGGACTCCCAAGCAGGCGGTGCAGGTCATCCAGGCGCTGGAGGCAGCCGGCGTTGCGCTGGAATTTGTGGAGCAGCCGGTCAAAGCGGGTGATGTAGCCGGGCTGAAGTTCGTCACCGACCACACACTCACCCCCATCCTGGCCGACGAAGCGGTGTTTTCGGTGACCGATGCGCTGCACATCCTGGCCACCCAGAGCGCCGACATCATCAACATCAAGCTGATGAAAACGGGGGGCATTAGCCAAGCCATTGAAGTGGCCAACCTCACGAAACGTCACCACCGCACCTGCATGATCGGCTGCATGCTGGAAAGCGGCATCAGCGTCACCGCCGCAGCGCACTTCGCCGTAGCCCATGCCGACGTGGTTACGCTGATTGACCTGGACGGCCCCCAGCTCTGCCAGGGCAGCGCCATCACGGGTGGCCTCAACATGGACGGCCCGTGGATCAGCCTCAGCGATGCACCGGGCTTGGGCATCACCGCTGTGCACGGTCTGACCGATGTGCAGCAGTACTGAGGCTTTGCCATGCGCCCGCTTCACTGGTTACTCGCCACCACCATCGCCATGATTGCATCGTCCAGCGCCTTTGCTGCCACACCAGCGGAAGGAACTTCAAACACCCTGCAAGCCATAGTTGCCGACCCGGTCACGCCCCTGAGCAGCCTGTCCGCACTGGTCATGCGCAACGGCAAAGTGGTGTACGAGGGACATTTTGGAAACCGTGTGATGGCCGCTGACAACGGTGGCAAGGCCCTGCAGAGCGACCAGGACACGCTGTACCGCATGGCCTCCGTCTCCAAGCTGGTGACTACCATCGCCGCCATGCAGCTGGTAGACGCTGGCAAGCTGGATCTGGACGTCGATATCGGCCAGTATCTGGGCTACACGGTGCGCAACCCGCACTTTGCACAGATGCCGATCACCACCCGCATGCTGCTGAGCCACACCTCGTCGTTGCGGGACGATGGTGGATACTTCTTTCCTTTGGAGAAGCCCCTCAAGCAAGTACTTCAAGCGGCCCCCTCCCCAACCGGCAAGGAGGCAACCTGGGCGGTACCCAGCGCCAGAGCTGACCACGCACCGGGGCGCTATTTCACCTACTGCAACCTCAATTTCGGCATCGTCGGCACCTTGGTCGAAGCCATCACGCGGCAGCGCTTTGACCTCTACATGCAACGGCAAGTGCTACAGCCGCTGGGGATCGCCGGGGGCTTCACACCCGAAACTTTGACCGCCGCCGACATCGCCCATGTCGCCGTTCTGTACCGCAAGGGCAGCAACGATGTGTGGAACCCCAAAGGCCCCTGGGTTCCCCAGGTCGACAACTACCAGGACAAGCTGCCAAGCCCACGCGCAGGGCTTGAAACCTATGTGCCCGGCACCAACGCCACCGGCTTTGGCCCGCAAGGAGGCTTGCGTACCAGCGTGGCGGGCTTGGGCGCCATCATGCAGATGCTGATGCATGACGGTGTGCTGAACGGCAAACGCATCCTGAGCGCGCAGTCGGTCGCCGCCATGCAGCAAACCCAGTGGCGTAAACGCTCGACGCTGGACAACGGTGACACGCTCAATGGCCAGTTCCACGCGTGGGGCCTCGGGATGCAACGCTTCGTAGATGTGAGCGGCCCTTCAACCGGCGACCGCCTGACTGCCCATGGTGGGCAGACCGGAGCCGGACACCTGGGTTTCGCTTACGGGCTGCACTCCGGCTTCATTTTCGACCCGCAAACCCGCAACGGCGTCGTCTACGCCATTGGCGGCGTGTCAGCGAACCCGGATGTCAATAAGGGCCAGTATTCGTCATTCCCGGTTTGGGAAGAGCGCGTGCTGGATGCGCTGTGGAGCTCGGTCAAACCAGACCTCAAGGCCGGCGACTGATCCGCGCACCCAAGGCCAGCAGCTTTTCCTCCACGCGCTCGTAGCCGCGCTCGATCATGTTGGCGTTTTGCACCGTGCTTTTGCCGGTGGCGCACAGTGCGGCTCCCAGCAGCGCCATACCGGCCCGGATGTCAGGCGACACCATGGTGGTGCCACGCAAGCGCGACTTGCCGCTGATCACAACCCGGTGCGGGTCGCACACCACCGCATTGGCGCCCATGGCGATCAGTCGGTCCACAAAGTACAGGCGCGACTCGAACATCTTTTCGAAGAACAGCACATTGCCTTCCACCTGCGTGGCCAGCGTGATCATGCAGCTCATCTGGTCCGTTGCGAATTGCGGCCAGGGGCCGTCGCCGATGACCGGCATGGAGCCGTCGTAGTCGCGCAGGACGCGCAACTCCTGCTCAGCCGGCAAGTGGATATGGTCTTTGTACAGCTCAATCTTCACTCCCAGCGTGGCAAACACTCGCTTGCACATCCAGTACGAATGCAGGTCGGTGCCTTCGACCCGGATTTCGCCCCCCGTGGCCGCCGCCAACGCCAGGTAGGAAGCCGCTTCAATATGGTCATGGCATACCGTGTGTGCGGTACCGGTGAGCGAATCCACACCGTCGATGTTCAACTGATTGGTACCAATCCCTGTGATTTTGGCGCCCATGGCATTGAGCATGTGGGCCAGGTCCTGCACATGGGGCTCGCAGGCGGCATTGCGGATGATGGTGTGGCCCTGGCTCACCACGGCGGCCATCAGGATGTGCTCGGTGCCCGTCACCGACGGCTCGTCAAAAAACAGGTCTGACGCGTGCAAGCCATTGGGCACGGCAAAGTCATAGCTGTCGCCCAGCTCGACGGTGGCGCCCAGCTTCTGCAGACCGTAGAAATGCGTATCGAGTCGGCGACGGCCAATCACATCGCCACCCGGTGGGAAAAGCTTGACCTTGCCCGTGCGGTGCAGGATGGGCGCCACGCACAGAATCGAGGTGCGCACTTTGTTGCACAGCTCTCGGCTGATCTCGCTGGTATTCACGCTGGCCACGTGCACGCTGATGCGCTCGCCACTGCGCTCCACCTTGCCGCCCAGCGCCACAATCACATCCAGCATATGCCGCACGTCGATGATGTCGGGCACGTTGTCCAGCACCATCTCCTGGTCGGTCAGGATACAGGCCGCAATCATGGGCAATATGGCGTTTTTGTTGCCGGAGGCGCGCACGGTACCGCTCAACGGAACACCGCCTTCAATTTCAAATGTGGACATAACTGGAAATGGGTAATGCGGTCGGACGACCGAAAGAAGATGCCGCGATTTTGCCACGCTCACCATACCAAACCGGTCCGCGCGCTGCGCAGTTCCCGTACACTGTTTTGATCGCAGCATTACGTCTACCGCAAACTCCATGAAACATACCGCCCTGCCTATGAGCCGTCGCTCCGTCAACATTGCCCTGAGCATCCTGCTGGGTGCCGCTTCCAGCGTGAGCCCTGTCGTGGCTGCAACCCCCAAGGACACCTTGGTGCTCGCCTTTGCGTTTGACGACATCATCACCATGGACCCGGCCGAAGCCTTTGAAATTTCGGCCGGCGAAGTCATGGGCAACGCCTATGACCGGCTGATCCGCTTTGACGTCAAGGACCCGTCCAAACTTTACGGTGATGTGGCCAAGTCCTGGACCGTTTCAGCAGATGGCAGGACTTTCACTTTCGAGCTCAAACCTGGCCTCAAGTTTGCCTCTGGCAACCCGCTGACCGCGGAGGACGTGGCATTCTCGTTGCAGCGGGCGGTGCTGCTGGACAAAACACCGGCATTCATCCTGACCCAGTTTGGCCTCAACAAGGCCAACGTGCGTGATGGCGTGAAAGCCACTGGCCCACTGACGGTAACGCTGGAAACCGACAAGGCCTACGCCACCACCTTTGTGCTGAACTGTTTGACTGCCAATGTGGCCAGCGTGGTGGACAAGAAGCTGCTGCTATCCAAAGAGCAGGGCGGCGATATGGGCTATGCCTGGCTCAAGACCAACTATGCCGGTTCCGGCCCCCTGAAGATCCGCGAGTGGCGCGCCAACGAAATCCTGACGCTGGAGCGCAACGACCAGTACCACGGCGACAAATCCAAGCTCACCCGTGTGATTTACCGCCACATCAAAGAGGCTGCCACACAGCGCCTGTTGCTGGAGAAGGGTGACATTGACATCGCACGCAATCTATCGCCGCAGGACCTGACTGCGCTGGCCAACAACGCCGACATCAAGACCACGTCCGCGCCCAAGGGCACACTGTTTTACTTCAGCATGAACATGAAGAACGCCAACCTGGCCAAGCCCGAGGTGCGGGAAGCCTTCAAATACCTGGTGGACTACGCCGCCATTGGCGACACGCTGATGAAAAACATTGGTGTGGTGCACCAGAATTTCTTGCCCATGGGCTTGCTGGGTGCCAGCACGGTCAACCCGTACAAACTGGACGTGGACAAGGCCAAGAGCCTGCTGGCCAAGGCAGGCTTGCCCAACGGCTTCAAAATCACCATGGATGTGCGCACCGTGCAACCGGTGCAAGGCATTGCCGAAGCCGTGCAGCAAACCGCAAAGCGCGCGGGCATTGAGATTGAAATTTTGCCTGGCGACGGCAAGCAGACGCTCACCAAATACCGTGCCCGCACCCACGACATGTACATTGGCCAGTGGGGCGCCGACTACTGGGACCCGCACACCAACGCCGACACCTTTGTGCGCAACCCCGACAACGCGGACGACGCCAAGTCCAAGCCGCTGACCTGGCGCAATGCATGGGCCATTCCCGAACTCACCAAAAAAGCCGATGCCGCCGTGCTGGAACGCGACCCGGCCAAGCGCCGCGCCCTGTACGACACCATGCAAGCCGAGTTCCGCAAGACCAGCCCTTTTGTGATGCTGTTCCAGCAAACCGAGGTAGCCGCCTACCGCAGCCATGTGGACGGCCTGAAGTTGGGCCCGACGGCGGATTCCACCTACCTGTTTGGCGTTTCCAAGCGCTAAGGCTGACGCGCGCGCATGCTAGCTGCCCTCAAAGCCACCGGCCGTTTCGTGCTGGTGCTGGCGCTGACCTATCTGGGCCTGCTGGCAGTCACCTTCTTTATCGGCCGGGTGATTCCGGTCGACCCGGTGCTGGCCATTGTGGGTGACCGCGCGCCCGAGCATGTGGTGGAACGCGTGCGCGAAGAGCTGGGGCTGAACAAACCCCTCTATGTGCAATTCGGTATCTACATCCAGAAGGTCGCGCACGGCGACTTTGGCACGTCGGTACTCACTGCCAACCCGGTACTGCAGGACATCGCGCGCACCTTCCCGGCCACGCTGGAACTGGCAACGCTGGGCATTTTGATCGGCGTGAGCGTGGGAGTGCCGCTGGGCGTGTGGGCTGCGGTGCGGCGTGGCGGTCTGGTGGACCAGGTGGTGCGGGTCATGGGGCTGATTGGCTACTCGGTCCCCATCTTCTGGCTCGGGCTGATGGCGCTGGTGCTGTTTTACGCCCGCCTGGGGTGGGTTGGGGGGCCGGGCCGCATCGACGTGGTCTACCAGTACACGCTGCAGCCGGTGACCGGACTTTTGCTGGTGGACGCGGCACTGGGCGGCGAGTGGGAGGCGTTTCGCAACGCGTTGTCGCACCTGATCCTTCCGGCCTCTCTGTTGGGTTATTTTTCTCTGGCCTATATCAGCCGCATGACGCGCTCGTTCATGCTTAACGAGTTGTCGCAGGAATACGTGGTGGCGGCGCGCGCCAAGGGCCTGTCCGAAACCCGCATCATCTGGCGCCATGCGCTGCGCAATGCCATGGTACCGCTGGTCACAGTGATTGCGCTGTCGTACGCCGGCCTGCTGGAGGGCTCGGTGCTGACCGAGACCGTGTTTGCCTGGCCGGGGCTGGGCCTGTATCTCACCAACTCGCTGCAAAACGCCGACATGAATGCGGTGCTGGGTGCCACCATTGTGGTGGGCTCGGTCTTCATCGGGCTGAACCTGCTGTCGGATTTGTTGTACCAACTGCTGGACCCGAGGACGCGCGCACGATGACAACCAACAGCCTGCATGCCTGGCTGATGTCCGAGCGCCCGCTGTCGCGCCGACAAGCCGCCTGGGGGCGTGCCTATGTGGCGTGGCGGGGGTTTGCCCGCAACCGCCTGGCGCTGCTGGGGCTGGCCATTGTGGTAGCGCTGGTGCTGGTCGCCATCTTTGCCGATGTGCTGGCGCCCTACTCCCCCTACATCGGCGACCTGCGCACCACGCGCTTGCTGGAGCCCTCCAGCGCGCACTGGTTTGGCACGGATGACCAGGGGCGCGACATTTTTTCCCGCGTGCTGGTGGGCTCGCGCATCACCCTCACCGTGGTCATTCTGGTGGCGGTGTTGGCGGCGCCCATCGGCCTGCTGGTAGGCACCTTGGCGGGCTATGCGGGCGGCTGGGTCGATGCGGTGCTGATGCGCGTGACCGATGTGTTTCTGGCCTTCCCCCGGCTCATCCTGGCACTGGCTTTCGTCGCCGCGCTAGGGCCGGGCATCACCAACGCGGCGCTGGCCATCGCCATTACGTCGTGGCCGCCCTACGCCCGCATTGCCCGCGCGGAGACCCTACAGATTCGCAACAGCGACTACATCGCCGCCGTGCAGCTGATTGGTGCCTCGCCGTGGCGCATCGTGCTGCGCCACATCATGCCGCTCTGTGTGTCGTCGGTCATTGTGCGGGTGACGCTGGACATGGCGGGCATCATTCTGACCGCCGCTGGCTTGGGCTTTCTGGGCCTGGGTGCCCAGCCTCCCATGCCGGAGTGGGGCGCCCTGATTGCCAACGGCCGCATGTATGTGCTGGACCAATGGTGGGTGGCCGCAGCTCCGGGTGCCGCCATTTTCATCGTCAGCCTGGCCTTCAACCTGTTGGGCGATGGCCTGCGTGACGCGCTGGACCCGAAGTCGACGAAATGACGCCAGCTACCGCTTCCACTGCCAACTCCAGCGACCCCATTCTGGTCGTGGAAGACCTGCATGTGGCCTACCCCAACCGCGACGGTGTGCTGGTCGATGTGGTGCGCGGCGTGTCGTTCACGCTGGGACGTGAGCGCCTGGGGCTGGTGGGCGAGTCGGGCTCCGGCAAATCACAAACCGGGCGCGCCATTCTGGGATTGACCGCACCGGGCGGAGTGGTCACCGCGCGCCGACTGGAGTTTCGCGGTATCGACCTGTTGCACTGCTCTGCGGCACAGCGGCGCCAGATGCGCGGCGGGCGCATCGCCATGGTGCTGCAAGACCCCAAATATTCGCTCAACCCGGTGATGACCATTGGCGCCCAGGTAGTGGAATCGCTGCGTGCCCACACCAAGCTGTCAAAACGCGAAGCGACGGAGCGAGCTCTCGCTGCCCTGCACGCCGTGCAGATCGAAGACGCCGAACGCGTATTTGCGCTCTATCCGCATGAGGTGTCCGGTGGCATGGGCCAACGCGCCATGATCGCCATGATGCTGATCGCCAAGCCCGAGCTGCTGATTGCGGACGAGCCCACCTCGGCGCTGGATGTCACCGTCCAGCTGGAAGTGCTGGCCTTGCTGGACACGCTGGTCGCGCAGAGCGGCATGGGTCTCATTTTTGTGTCACACGATTTGCGGCTGGTCTCCAGCTTTTGCGATCGGGTTCTGGTCATGTACGCAGGCAAGATCGTCGAAGAAATTGCCGCCACCGATTTGGCGAATGCCAAGCACCCCTACACACGCGGCTTGCTGGGCTGCTTGCCTCAGCTGGGGCAGAACCGCCACCCATTGCCCGTGCTGGACCGGCGCGCGGAGTGGGCGCTGTGAGCGCGCCAGACCCAGGCACTGGGGCGGCAGAGCGTTCTGCTCCGTGTCCCCCGCCCGCTGTGCGGGCTCCTCCTTTACCTGCGCAGAACACTCTGCCGCCCCAGTGCCTGGGTCTGGAGGTGCGTGGTCTGCGCGTCGTCTACGGTGACTTTGTGGCGCTGGCAGACACCAGCTTCCGGGTCGAACCCGGTGCCAGTTTTGGCATTGTGGGCGAGTCCGGATCAGGCAAATCCACGGTGCTGCGTGCCATCTGCGGCCTGGCACCCCTGAGCGCCGGCCGCGTTCAACTGGTGACGGATGAAACCAGTACCGAAGCTCTACCCAGCCCCGGAAGCAAGCCGTTTCGCCGCTTGGTGCAGATGGTTTTTCAGGACCCCTACGGTTCCCTGCACCCGCGCCAGACGGTGGACCGGATTCTGAGTGAACCCCTGGCGATACATGGCGTGAAGGACGAGCAAGCACGCGTCGAACGCGCGCTGGACGAAGTGGGACTGGGAGGCGGATTCCGCTTTCGCTACCCGCACCAACTCTCGGGCGGGCAGCGCCAGCGTGTGGCTTTGGCACGCGCCCTCATTCTGGAGCCACAGGTGCTGCTGCTCGATGAACCCACCTCCGCACTCGACGCGTCGGTGCAAGCCGAAGTGCTGAACCTGCTGGAAGACTTGCGTGCGCGCCTGGGCCTGACCTTCATCATGGTCAGCCACGACCTGGCGGTGGTCACCCACCTGTGCGACGACATTCTGGTGATGCAGCGCGGCCAGACGGTGGAGCGGGTGTCGGCTGCCGACTTGGCGGCGCACCGGGTGCAAGAGGACTACACGCGCAGGCTGATGCAGGCGTCGGGCGGGTTTGTGCGAGTGGGCTCCTGAACAAGCTTGTATATGACTGCAAGAGACCTCATTGCTGCCCTTCGCCGACGCCTAAAGAAACCCTATGAGTTTGCGAGAGCCGACCTTCGTTTTCGCCGGAAGCTGCCGGTCGCTGGCACTGCCAAAAACTCGGATGCGGTCATTCGCGGACGAGTTTCAATTTGTAGGACTGGCGGTCAGCAGCGTGGCGTAACCGGTCGTTCGCGGAGAGCCTAGGCCAATGATTGGATGTTCACGCCGTTAGCGATTCGCGGGACAGCTCTTGGCGACACTTGTTAGTAACTGAAAGCAAAGACCAATGCGATGCCCAAAAAAACAATGCCTGCTAGAACCAATCCCCCAAGCAAAGCAACGGCGGACTTCATTGCAACGGACCAGCCATCATCTTCATCCATATGTTTATCTGTACTCGAGTTGGGCATTGGCTTCGTATTTTCCTGTGAGTGCTTCACTATGCAAATCCCCACAAATGAATATAGCTGAAAGTCGTCTTACTCGGCGATGCTGACCGCCATCTTCAAAAACTGATTGTCGTCCTCGAATGCCCGCTAAGGATTTTTGGCGGTGGCCAATTGATGAAATTGGACCGGCTGCCGCTATGACAGCTATCGAGAAGAAGCTCCGATCCCAGGCGGAACTGCGAACGACCGGTATCGCTGCAACCCAGTCAGCACTTTCGACGAAAGAAAGTGCTTTTGGATGACAGCTTTACGGCCACGAGTTCTCACACATTCGATTGCATCACATGTCGGTCTTTTACGTTTGACTTGGCCGCGCCGACTGACGGCCTCCAGCCCAGTGGAGTCGCACAGCCGACACGAATTGCCTGCGGTTTCCAAAGTCAGCTTTCCGATTTGTAGTGAGAAAGCGAACGTCGGCTGAACCCCGACCGTAACACCCGCAGTGCGCACAGTGCTCAATTTGGCGAACGACCGCAGCCTGGCAAGTTGATTTGAAGGCACTATTTCAGCGCAGTCACTATCATGCAGGTTGTGGCATGTTGTGCCACCAGATGCGCGCCTCCACGCAATGGTCTTCGAAAAACTTCGCCTGAAGGACTCCATCCAGCACCATGCGCGGCAAGGCGTCACCAGGCGTTCGTGCGAGCTGGCTGGTTCCGGTTGATCTCGCCCAGATTTCGAACAACTCTTCCGACGCCACCTGGTAGGTCACATGCCAATGTGCGATGCCAGAATCAGGTTCGCTGGCCAGCACTTCAAAAATCACCTGAACGTCTTCCTGTAACTGGACGCGTTTCCAGTATTCGGCAAGCTCACTCTTTCCTCTCTGAACCTGAAAAGGTGTGTTGTGGTACTGGCCATCGGCATGGAAAAGTGAGGCAAACGCCGACGGGTCGCGCTTCTCCCACGCTGCCCTGTAACCCTCCATGAAGTTCTGGATATTCATGCACGACCTCGACGAAATAGTTGTTTGCGATGCCCAACGAACAAGTTCCTGGCCCGATATCTGAATCCTATCCGCTTGCGCGACCCCTCAGGTTTGCCGGAGTCGACGCGCACACAAAGACGCCAACCACAACCCACCAAACGTCAACACCCCATTCAGCAACAGCAGTTCCAGCCCAATTTGATACGCGCCAAACAGCCGCTGCTGGTTGGCATCCAGCACAAAGCACAAGGCCGGTGCGGCCAGGCACACCCATGGCACCCAGCTACCGCGCACCTGCCGGTTGGTCAAAATGCCAAAGGCAAACAGCCCCAGCAGCGGGCCATACGTATAGGCCGCCAGCTTCAGAATCAGCCCGATCATGCTGGGATCGTCAATCCATTTGAAGACCATCACCAGCAGCAGAAATAGTGCAGCAAACCCCACATGCACTTGATGACGCACACGCTTTTTGCGCGCCTCGCTCCAGTCGACGCGCTGTTGCATACCCAACAGGTCGATGCAAAAGCTGGACGTCAATGCTGTGATGGCACCATCGGCACTGGGAAACAGCGCCGAAATCAGCGCAATCACAAATATGATCTGCACCGCCTGCGGCAGATGGCCCAGCACCACGGCAGCAAAGATCTTGTCACCCGTCTCCGGCATGCCGGCTTGCGCTGTGAACAGGCTCAGCAGACCGCCCAGATACAGAAACAGCAAAACCACGCCCGTGAACACCAGGCTCAGGGTCACCATGTTTTTCTGCGAGTCAGCCAGCGTCTTGACCGAGATATTCTTCTGCATCATTTCCTGGTCCAGCCCTGTCATGGCCAGGGTGATGAAAATGCCGGCCACCACCTGCTTGGCGAAGAAAAACCGGCTATGGGGATCGGTTACCCATACGGCGGAAAGCCCACGCGCGTCCAGAGCGGCCAGGCTTTGTGCCACACCCAGGTTCATGCGGTCCAGCAGAAACCAGGCGCAGATCAGCAGCCCGCCCAGCATGCAGGTCGTTTGCAGGGTGTCGGTCCACACGATGGTTTTGACGCCCCCCTCAAAGGTGTAGAGCAGGATCATCAGCAGCATCACCCCACTGGTCAGCCAGAATGGCACCCCAAGCCGCTCCAGAATGATGGCCTGCAAAATGTTGACCACCAGGTACAACCGGGCCGTGGCACCCAGCGTGCGCGACACGATGAAAAATGTGGCACCGGTCCTGTAGGCGCTAACCCCCAGGCGCTTGCCCAGGTAGTGGTAAATCGATGTCAACTGGTGGCGGTAGTACAGCGGCAGCAGCACAAAAGCCACCACCCAGAACCCGACCAGGTTGCCCAGCACCAGTTGGAAGTACGCAAAGCCGTCGCGCCCGACCGCACCCGGCACGCTGATGAAGGTCACGCCGCTAAGTGACGTGCCCACCATGCCAAAGGCCACCAGCATCCAGTTGCTGCTTTTGTTGCCAATGAAAAACGTCTCGTTGCTGGCGTGGCGCGATGTAGCCCACGCCACCAGTAACAGAACAGCAAAGTAGCCCAGGACAACGCCCAGCAACAGCAGTGGATTCATGGCGGTGTGGGGTGTGCGTAAAAGTGCCTAGCATTCTCACACAGCACCGTTTGCGGTAATCTTGGGTATGGACACACCGCAGCGCATCACCACCATTGACTACGCCGACCACCATTGCCTGCACATGTGCGGCGCGCACGGCGCAGCCATCATCTCCCTGCACGGTGCGCAGTTGCTGTCGTGGGTGCCGGCGGGGCAGAATGAAGTGTTCTGGCTGTCGCCCCGGGCCTTACCAGAACCCGCAGCCATTCGCGGGGGCGTGCCGGTCTGCTGGCCGTGGTTTGCCAGCCAGGGCATGCCCATTGGTGCCATGTCGCACGGACCAGTGCGCAACAGGCTCTGGGAAGTGGCAGCAACCGACCACGGAGACTTTGCGGACGCAAACCAGCCGCTGCGCATCACGCTGACTCCCACACCGGCGTTGACGCCAGACGACCCCTTGTGCCGCTACGCCGCCGGCCTGCAGGTCAGCCTGAGCGTGGAACTGGGTGACACCTTGACGCAGACCCTTACAACACACAATTGGGGCGAGCAGCCATTTGTGCTGACCGAGGCTTTGCACAGCTACTTTGCCGTGACCGATGCCAGGCATGTGCAGATCAGCGGTCTGGAGAGTCGGCCGTATGACTGCAAGCTCAGCGGTGCACAAAATGCCAGCCATGCAGGCATCTGGCAGCTGGACCAGGCCTGTGATCGCGTGTACCAGCAAGACCCGCTATCGACGGAACACGGCTACACCCTGATAGATCCCGCGGGCGGGCGCCAGGTTCACATCACCACCCAGGGCAGCCAGTCGGTGGTGGTGTGGAACCCCGGCGCAGAAGCAGCCAACAAAATGGCGGATGTGCCCGATGCCGCTTGGCACCACTTTGTGTGCATTGAAGTCGCCAACGCAGGCGCAGACCGCATTGCTCTGGCACCAGGCGGTCAGCATACGCTGACACAGACTATTGCCGTGACTCATGCGTGACGCATCACCCCTGACTCCACGCGCTGCCCGGGGATCCCGGCACATTGTTTTGCTGGGTGCAGGCCATGCGCATTTGCAGGTACTGAAGCATCTTGCCGTACAACCCCTGGCCGCAACCGTGGTGACCCTGATCACACCCTATTCACACCAGATGGTTGCCAGCATGCTGCCGGGCTTTGTGACAGGCCGCTACTCGCCTCCCGATTTCACCATTGCACTGCAGCCGCTTGTGCAGCGTGCAGGTCTGCGCTGGATTACCCAAAACATTGCGGCGCTAGACGCAACCAGCCAGACTCTGCAGCTCGACGACGGCAGCAGCCTGGGCTTTGACTTGTTGTCGGTCAACACGCTGCCCACGCAGGACCGCGCCCGGGTGGAGCAAGTGATACCCGGAGCCCGGGAGCATGCGCTGTTCGTGCACCCGCTCGAAGCGTTCGTGGAGCTGTGGTCACGGGTAACCGCAATGGGCGACATACAGCCATTGCGCATCACCATCATTGGCGCAGGCGCCGGAGGTATTGAATTGGCATTTGCCGTGCGCCAGCGGCTCCCGAATGCCGCCGTGACGCTGCTGTGTGGCGCCAAACCACCCGCTTCCCGCTGCAAACCCCAGATGCAGGTACGCATCGTAGGCTTGCTAAAGCAACGCAACATCACAGTATTGCAAGACAGAGCGGTGGCGATCAAAAGCGGCTTCGTGCAACTGGGCTGCGGCGCCGATCTGGCCTGCGACGTACCCTTACTGGCCACGGGCACAGCGCCACAACCTTGGCTTGCAACTAGCCGCCTGGCATTGGACGAGCGGGGTTTTATCGCAGTGGATACCACCCAACGCTCTACCAGTCACAACCATGTTTTTGCGTCGGGTGACATCTGTAGCCGCAGCGACCAGTCCCAGGCAACATGTGGTTCATATGACCGCCTTGCGGGACAGACGCTGACATACAACCTGGTGGCCGCAGTGACGCGTGGGGCGCTGAAAGCCCGGCAGCCCCCCACCGTTGCGGTGAATTTACTGGCGTGTGGAGACCGGTATGCCGTTGGTTCCTGGGGAAACTACAGTTTTCAGGGACGCTGGGCGCAGTGGCTCAAGGACTGGATAGACAGACGGCTTATAGAGTAGTAACCAACGCGCCGTTTACACATCCCGCTCATCAAACCGGACTTGCAAATGTCCAGCGTTCCGTTTTTGTACACAACATCACGCTTTGACCGCCCATCGCAACTTGGTCGAGCTTGAGCGCGGATTGGCGCGCTGCTCTTCAAATGACGGGCGAATAAAATCTGGCGCAACGCTGCTGTAGATACCAGCACGCTCACCTACCTGAAACGACTTCTTCACACGCCGGTCCTCGCCAGAGTGAAAGCTCAAAATTACCACCCGGCCACCGGGTTTCAGGCAACTGTGCAGCATCTCCAGAAAACGGTCCAACACACCAAACTCATTGTTCACCTCAATTCGCAAGGCTTGGAAGGTTCGCTGTATGGCCCGTTTGGTCTCGGCCAGGCGCTCTACCTCGGGCACGGTACGCTTGAATACGCCAGCAAGAGTCTGGCGCACCATATCGGCCAGTTGCGTGGTGGTCTGCAGGTACTGGCCTTGCAATGCAGCTGCCAATGGGATCGCATGGGGCTCATCGGCGTTGTCGATCAACAAATCACGCAAGCGCTGGCGTGTAACGGCAAGCAGCAGTTCCGAAGCGGACTGACCATTGCTGGGGTCCAGCCGGAGGTCCAGCGGGCCGTCGGATTTGAAGCTAAAGCCCCGCGCCGGATTGTCAATCTGCATGGACGACACACCCAAATCCGCCAGCACAACGTCAAAGCCGCCACCAGCTTCGGGCAATAAACTCACCACGTCAGAAAAATTCATTCGTCGCACTATCAGCGTGGCGGAGTCGTAGCCCAGACCTCGCAGTCTTACCTCAGCACGCGGCAACTCCAGCGGATCCACATCCACCGCAAACAAGCGACCACCCGGCATGAGCTTTGCCAAAATTTCTTGCGCATGACCACCAAAGCCCAGCGTAGCGTCCAGCCCGGTTTCCCCCGGCTGGGGTTTGAGGATATCCAGAATTTCCTTCACGCATATCGAACGGTGCATGCCTGCCGGGGTTTGTCCTCGGTCCATCACTTTTTTGATGGCTTCGGCGTGGCGAACCGGATCAAGTTCTTTGTATTTTTCTTCAAAACGCTTGGGGTGGGTGCCGGCGTAGCGCACGCGGCGCTGGTGGGGTTCTGGATCATCGGTCATGGTCGATTATCCAGCACGCACTCGCCGGATGCTGAAATCAGGAAGCAAGTCAGTGGTCAGGAGATAGGGGACCGCTGTTCAACGCCGTGCCACTTCAAAGCCGAAGTTTGAGGTTATTCATGACTTGCCCAACGCGTGGGCCCAATGTTCCACCACACAAAAACTGGCCGCATAGTCGGTCTCATCGGTCACACTGACGTGCGCGACAAGCATGCGTTCGTCAAACCATTCTTTCAGTCCGCCATGCAGCACGATAGTGGGGGCGCCGCTGGGAAGTTTGGCCACTTCGCACAGACGCCAGGTCATGGGCATACGCATGCCAAGTCCTATGGCCTTGCTGAAGGCCTCCTTGGCCGAAAAACGGGTGGCGAGGTAACGCACGCCCCGTTCGGGCCAGCGCTGGCGGCGCGCCTGCCAGGTGGCGAACTCGCCTTCGCTCAGAATTTTGAGTGCAAAGCGGTCGCCATGGCGCTCCAGGCTGTCACGGATGCGTCGCACGTCGCAAATGTCGGTGCCAATGCCGTAGATCATTTGGCCAGGCAATCCAGATAGGCCTTGATGGTGGCCGCGTAGCCCAACTCCAGCGCGTCGGCAATCAGCGCGTGGCCAATAGAAACCTCCTGCACTCCCGGCACCGTGCGCACAAAGGCAGCCAGGTTGTCGCGGTTCAGATCGTGACCGGCATTCACACCCAGCCCGGCGTCCAGCGCGGCTTGGGCGGCGCGGGCGAAGCGTTGCAGTTGGGTGTCTTGCTCGGGCGTGCCCCAGGCGGCGGCATAGGGCTCGGTGTACAGCTCGACGCGGTCGGCACCTACGGCCTTGGCAGCTGCCATGGCTTCGGATTCGGCATCCATGAACAGGCTGACGCGCAGGCCCAGGGCGTGGGCTTGTTCAATCAGCGGCGTGAGTCGCGAAGCATCAGCGGGGAAGACCCAGCCGTGGTCACTGGTGAACTGGCCTTCCGAATCGGGCACAAAGGTCACCTGGTGCACCGGCAGTTTGCGCGCCACCAGATCGGCCACACAGTCCATCAGGTTGTGAAACGGGTTGCCCTCGACGTTGTATTCGCGGTCTGGCCAGGCCTGCAGCAGTTGGGCCAGATCGATCACGTCCTCGGCACGGATATGGCGGGCGTCCGGACGTGGATGCACGGTGATGCCCGCCGCGCCGGCCTGCAAGCACAGGGTGGCGGCACGGCTAACGCTGGGGATACCCAGGTGGCGCGTGTTGCGCACCAGGGCGACCTTGTTGAGGTTGACAGAGAGCGCCGTTTTCATAGGGATTGGATGTCCATCATCATTTGCCGGGTACGCAAGGTTCTGACACCGCAATGGTAGTGCAGCAGTGCCCTGAGTTGTGGCCTGAGTTCGCCGGTGACGTCGGCACAGGCGCGTAGTGTGCTTGAAAACGGCGCACCATCCTGGAGCGCTGATTGCAAAATGCCCCACTGCGCACCGTTCAGACTGGCGCGGTCGTCCGCGTGCGCCAGGCGCAATCCACCTTCGGGAACCAGGCAGTAGCGTGCATCAGCAGCCAGAGAACCCAAGGTCAGGGTTTGCACATCGAGTATTGGCAACAATCCGATCTCGCGCAAGAGCAATAGCTCATACGCGCGCAGCGTGGCCTGCAAGACTTCACCATGTTCGCTGGCCAGCACTTGCACAACATTGGCGTACACATCGAACAGCACCGGGTGCGGATCGTCACGCGCCAGCAGGGTCAGCAGAAGTTCGTTAAGGTAGTAGCCAGACAGCAGAGCGTCGCCCGTCGGCATGACGTGCCCACCCTGCCACTCAGCACTCTTGAGGGTCCGAATTTCGGCATCGCCGCCAAAGCCCACATGCAACATCTGCAACGGAAGCAAGACCGGGCGGAAACTGGAACTCGGCCTTTTGGCCCCCTTGGCCACCAGCGCGATGCGGCCGTGGTGGCGGGTAAACACTTCGAGTATCAGGCTGGACTCGCTCCAATCGTAGCGGTGCAGCACATACGCCGGTTCATCGGAAATGCGTTTGGTGACCACTTATTCATAGCCAAATGAACGGACGCGTGCTTCATCGTCAGCCCAGCCGGAGCGAACCTTCACCCATAGCTCTATAAAGACCTTGGCATCGGCCAGCTTCTCCAACTCAACACGGGTTTCCATGCCGATGCGCTTGATGCGTTCACCTTTGTCGCCAATGACCATGGCCTTGTGCGTGTCACGCTCCACGACGATCGTGGCGGCAATGCGCAACAGGCGTTTTTGCCCCTTGCGCTGCGGTGGCTCCTCTTCAAATTTGTCAATAACCACCGTTGAGGTGTAGGGCAACTCGTCACCAGTCAAGCGAAACAATTTTTCGCGCACCAGTTCACTGGCCAGAAATTTCTCGCTGCGGTCCGTCAATTCGTCTTCGGCATACCACCAGGCCTGCTCAGGCAGGTACTTTTCGCAGATACCCAGCAGGCGCTCGGTGTCCTTGGCGTTCTTGGCCGACATCGGCACAAATTCCGCAAACTGGTGCTTCTCCTGCATGGTTTGCAGCCAGGGCGCGATGTCTCCGCGACGGTGAATGTTGTCAAGCTTGTTGGCGATTAACAGCGTGGGAATATTCTTGCCCAGCAAGGCCAGCACGCGTGCATCAGCTGGGGTGAAACTACCGGCCTCCACCACAAACAAAATCAGGTCCACATCGGCCACTGCGCCCTGCACCGTTTTGTTCAGAGACTTGTTCAGCGCATTGGCGTGCAGGGTTTGAAAGCCCGGTGTGTCAACGAACACAAACTGCGTGGTGCCACGGGTGTGCATGCCGGTGATGCGGTGGCGGGTGGTTTGTGCCTTGCGCGAAGTGATACTGATTTTTTGCCCCACCAAAGCGTTGAGCAGCGTGGACTTGCCCACGTTGGGCTTGCCGACGATGGCGACCAGCCCGCAGCGTTGTCCTTCTGCAACGGTTCCGGGTTGCGCCAGCTTGGGCGTGCTCTTGAGCAAGCCCTCAAGCATGCTGTCCAGATCGGGTTGTTGGTCCTTTGAGCCTGCAGCCCCCGTCGAAGCTGCGCTACCAGCTATATTTTTAGGAGCGTTCATATATTTGATTTGGATTTTATGGTTTGCAGCATGGCGCTCGCCGCAGCCTGTTCGCCGGATCGGCGGGAGCCACCGATACCGCGCTCGGTGAGACGCAACTCGGGGATTTCGCACTCCACGTCAAAGCTTTGCTTGTGTGCAGCACCAATTGTGGCGACCACTTTGTATACAGGCAGTTTCATTTTGCGACCCTGTAGCCACTCCTGCAATTCGGTTTTGGGGTCCTTGCCGATTTCGTCCATGCTGGGGTTGATCTCAACCGTCTCAAACAGACGCTGAACAAGCGCCTGAGCTGCTGCGAAACCCGCATCCAGATAAACAGCCCCAATGATGGCTTCCAGCGTATCGGCCAGGATGGATGGCCGCTTGTGACCACCTGATCGAACCTCGCCTTCGCCGAGCCGCATCGCATCGGGCAGACCGAGGCCGACGGCCAACTGGTGCAGTGTTTCCTGCTTGACCAGGTTGGCGCGAACGCGGGACAAGTCGCCCTCGGGCAAACTGCTCAAGCGGGTATACAGCAGATCCGACACCGCCAAATTGAGCACCGAGTCACCTAAAAACTCCAGCCGCTCGTAGTGGTCGCTGGAAAAGCTGCGATGGGTGAGCGCCTGTGTTAACAGGGAGGCATTGGAAAATTCATGTTGCAGGCGACGCTGCAACTCCACCAGACCAGTGGCCACGCTATTTGGAGCGCCCGGCGTACTTGAGCGTCAACCAGGCTGGGCCGACCAGATGAATCTCGCGCTCGTACGCAAAGCGGACGACAACTTTGTCTCCCTCTTTGGTGATTTCCAGATCTTTGCCGGAAACCGAGCTGATCGCATCAATTGAGGCAGCTTTGTCAAAAATGGTTCGGACCTCAACCACAGAATTTCCTTCCTGTGCTTTATTGGCGGCTTTAGTGACCATCTGGTATTCCAGAGCCGTTGGAAACACCTGCGCGGCGATGACACCGGAAATACCGACTACCGCCCCCACAAAAACCAACCCAAAGAATGTAATGCCCCGTTGCTTGGACTTGCTTTGCACTGTCATGTGTCACCTCCGGTTTCAGTCAAACGCGCCTATGCGTTTGGGATTTCCAAAATTCATCCAGACAAAGAAGGCCCGTCCAACAATATTTCTCTCCGGCACAAAGCCCCAGTATCTCGAATCCAGCGAATTGTCGCGATTGTCACCCATCATGAAATAGTGCCCTTGCGGCACTTTGCAGGTCACACCCTCTACCGAATACAAGCAACCCTCACGTCCCGCAAAATTATCCGCTCCCGGCACAAAGGCGGGGCGTTGGTCATCATTCAGCAATCTGTGTTTTTTCCCGCCTAATGACTCCTCTAACTGCTTGAAGTAGCGCATGACATCGTCATCAAAAAACTCGGGCAGAACGTTTGTCTCAATAGGTTGCCCGTTGATGGTAAGGCGCTTGTTGATGTAAGCCACCGTATCGCCCGGCAATCCCACCACACGTTTGATGTAATCCAGACTGGGCTTCGGTGGGTAACGAAACACCATCACGTCACCGCGCTGTGGCGGCGTGCCTTCCGTAATTTTGGTGTTCAGCACGGGAAGACGCAAGCCGTAAGTGAATTTGTTTACCAGAATCAGGTCTCCGACCAGCAGAGTGGGAATCATAGAGCCGGACGGGATTTTGAACGGCTCCACCAGGAACGATCGCAGGAAAAAAACTGAAATGATGACCGGGAACAAACCAGCGGTCCAATCCAGCCACCAGGGTTGCATCAGAATGCGGCTCTTGGCTTCTTCCACGTTGCCATCAACCTGACTGATCCCCATCTTGCCCAGATCCTGGCGACGCTGGATGTCGGTAGCTTCCAGCAAGGCCGCTGCATTCTGCCGTTGTGGCAGGAAGTAATAGCGCTCCGCTAACCAATAGACTCCAGTCACGATAGTTGCAAGAAAAAGCAACAAGGCAAAGTTGCCTTCGACCACGCCAAAATACCAGGAAGCAGCGTACAACACAAATCCGGCCAAAACGGCCGACGTTAGCGCCTGCATCAGTCTTCCACCTGCAAAATAGCAAGGAAGGCCTCTTGGGGTACTTCCACGGATCCGATTTGCTTCATGCGTTTCTTGCCTGCTTTTTGTTTCTCGAGGAGCTTCTTCTTGCGCGAAATATCACCGCCATAGCACTTGGCCAAAACGTTCTTCCGCAGCGCTTTAATTGTCTCACGCGCAATGATGTTGGCACCGATCGCCGCCTGAATGGCAACGTCATACATCTGGCGGGAAATGATCTCGCGCATTTTGCCCACCACGGCGCGGCCGCGGTAAATGCTCTGACTACGGTGCAACATGATGGACAACGCATCAACCTTCTCTGAGTTCAGCAGGATATCGACTTTAACGACGTCGGCTGCACGGTATTCCTTGAATTCGTAATCCATGGACGCATAGCCGCGACTGACGCTCTTGAGTTTGTCGAAGAAATCCAGCACGATTTCAGCAAGTGGAATTTCATAAGTCAGCACCACCTGACGACCTTTGTAGGCCATGTTCATTTGCACGCCGCGCTTCTGGTTGGCCAGCGTCATGACGACACCGACGTATTCTTGCGGCATGTAGAGGTGCATGGTCACGATGGGCTCACGGATCTCTGCTGTCTTGCTGATCTCGGGCATCTTGGAGGGGTTCTCCACCATGACCACTTCACCATCGTTCTTGACTACCTGGTAGACAACACTGGGGGCCGTTGTGATGAGATCCTGGTCGAACTCGCGCTCCAGACGCTCCTGCACAATTTCCATGTGCAACAAACCCAGGAAGCCGCATCGAAAGCCAAAACCCAGCGCCTGTGACACTTCGGGCTCGTAGTGCAGAGACGCATCATTGAGTTTGAGTTTCTCCAGCGCGTCGCGCAGTGAATCGTATTCACTGGCTTCGGTGGGGTACAGACCGGCGAACACCTGCGGCTGGATTTCCTTGAAGCCCGGCAGTGCTTCGGTGGCCGTAAACGCGGCCCCACCGGAGCCAGGTTTGATCAAGGTCACAGTGTCGCCTACCTTCGCTGCCTGCAACTCCTTGATGCCGGCAATGATAAATCCCACTTCACCCGCTTCCAACGCGCCTCTGGGCTGCGTCGCGGGTGTGAACACACCCAGATTGTCGGCGTTGTACATGGCGCCAGAAGCCATCATCTTGATGCGCTCACCTTTGGCCAAGCGCCCGTCGACCACGCGCACCAACATGACCACTCCCACGTAGCTGTCAAACCAGCTGTCGATGATCATGGCCCGCAACGGACCATCCGGGTTACCCTTTGGCGCCGGAATTTTCGCAACAATCGCTTCCAGTATGTCGTCGATACCCAGGCCAGTTTTGGCTGAACACACAATGGCGTCGGTTGCATCGATTCCTATCACATCTTCAATTTCGCTGCGTGCGTTTTCAGGGTCCGCATTGGGCAGGTCGATCTTGTTGAGCACGGGCAGCACTTCCACCTGCAGTTCCAGTGCTGTGTAACAGTTGGCCACCGTTTGCGCTTCAACTCCCTGGCTTGCATCGACAACCAGCAACGCACCCTCACAAGCCGACAGTGAACGACTCACCTCATACGAAAAGTCAACGTGCCCAGGTGTATCGATCAGATTGAGGTTGTAGGTTTGCCCATCTTTGGCTTTGTATTGCAAGGCTGCGGTCTGCGCTTTGATAGTTATCCCTCGCTCTTTTTCGATATCCATCGAGTCCAGCACCTGCGCTTCCATCTCGCGGGCTTCGAGTCCTCCACAACGCTGAATCAAACGGTCAGCAAGAGTGGATTTGCCATGATCAATGTGCGCAATGATCGAAAAATTTCTGATGTGATTCATCAACGAGAACGCTTAAGTGATTGAATTAATTTGGGATGGACAAGAAAAAAGGGCGCGTCGGATATTGACGCGCCCTGAACCAACAATCATTGGCAACTGCGAAGGTTGGAGCTTCATTGTAGGCAAAAAGTCTTGAAAACAAAGCACGAAAAACAGCATGTTGGTGTCGTTGCGACTCTGCAACAGTTATTTTATGCACAGGTTACTAACAATTTCAAGAGCAAGGTTCTGCACAACATGTGGGCGATCTGTGGATCAGCTGTGGGGGACTTGCCGTCATCTCATATGATGGATTATTGACACCCCATATACACGGTGTGGCGCTTGACAGGCCTGCATTCTAACCATTTTTCAGCCGGCAAAATAAGTTAGCAAGCGCACACATTGCGACTATCAAGACTTTGCGATACAAAAAAATAATCGCGTGGTCGCCACAAACAACCTCAAAAACCCAGAAATCTCAAGGTTGTTTGAATGCCACCTCGATCAACGCGCCGGTTTGATCAGTGCGTATTGCGCCAACTCACCCCTGCGAAACAACACCAGAAGCGTTTTAGTTTTGTCGTGTTTGGCAAGTGCTGCTTCGAACTCTTTTACCGAGGAAACTTCCGCATTTGCCACGGACAAAATGATGTCACCTTCTCGCAGACCTGCACGTGCTGCTGCTTCTATCGCACTGTCGATGCGCACACCGCCCTTGATCTTCAACTCCTTCTTTTGCGCATCGCTGAGTTCGCTCACTGCAAGCCCGACAGACTGTCCAACAGCGGATGCCTTGGGCTTCTCGTCGCGCGCCGAAGCTTTCACCGTCGGCTTGTCCGCGTCTACTTCAGCGATCGTGATACCAAGGTCCTTGTTCGTTCCACGCCGAAACACCGTAATCGTGCTCTTGGATCCCGGTTTGGTACCGCCAATGATTCGCGGCAAATCACTGGATTTTTCAATGGCCTTGCCATCAAACCGCGTGATGATGTCGCCACCCTCGATGCCGGCCTTGTCAGCAGGTCCGCCAGCCTCCACACTGCGTACCAAAGCGCCGCTGGGCTTGCCCAAACCAATGGACTCCGCGACTTCTTTGCTGACCTGTTCAATCTGCACACCGATCCGGCCGCGCGCCACACGCCCCGAACTGCGCAATTGGTCACTCACACGCACCGCTTCGTCCATGGGAATAGCGAAGGAGATACCCATAAAACCACCCGAGCGTGAATAGATCTGGCTGTTGATGCCGACCACTTCGCCGCGCATATTGATGAGCGGACCACCCGAGTTGCCGGGGTTAATGGCCACATCGGTCTGTATAAAGGGCAGGAAGTCGCCTGTATCCCGTTGCTTGGCACTCACGATGCCCGCTGTAACGGAATTTTCCAGGCCAAAGGGTGATCCAATGGCCATGACCCACTCGCCAACCCGCAAGCGACCCACATCGCCCACTTTGACGGCGGGAAGGCCAGTTGCTTCAATCTTGACAACCGCTACATCGCTGCGCTTGTCGGTCCCGATAATCTTGGCCTTGAACTCACGCTTGTCGGTCAGCGTCACCAGCACTTCATCGGCACCGTCGACGACATGGGCGTTGGTCATAATGAAGCCGTCAGCCGTCAGGATAAATCCGGACCCCACACCGCGCGGTTGTTCTTCTTGCTGCGGATGGTTTTGACGGGGTGCTTGACGGGGCATGTTTGGCATCGGCAAACCAAAACGCTTGAAGAACTCCAACATGTCTTCATCCATTTGGCCACCTTGCGCCGTACGCAGGTTGACTTTCTCCATCGTCCGTATGTTCACTACCGACGGCCCCACCTGATCAACGAGGTCCGTGAAATCCGGTAGCGCACGCGCTTGTGCCAACGCGGGTTGCAAAGGAGAAACTGCAACGAATGCAGTTGTGACCATGGAGATTGCCACAAAAATGGTACGTATAGGCTTGAGCATCAGTGTTTTCATCTTCTTCATTCCAATCAAACGGTCGGTTCTGACATTGAGCAAATTTTGTCGCCAGGGTTCCAAAATTGGGATCTATTTCTTACGTTCAAGGGCAGTGGCAAACGCCCTCAGTGTGGCTGGCGGCACTTCGCCAACAACGGTCGCCCACCAATCATGGATGCGCCGGGTGTGCGTGTGAGTCGCACCGCCCATGTCGGTCGAGCCTTCTCGCGCGTGGCGACGGGGGTCATAGGTCTCGATAAACAGTGAAACGGTAGCCACCCCGTCAGAAAACATCCATTGCATCGTGGTTTGCCCATTTTTCGATAGCCCGACGGCAATATGCGCAACCGGACGCTGATAGCAGGCAGTGGACCTGAATCCATCAACCACTCTTTGAAGAACCCATCCTTGAGCGTCAGCTGTCGTCTTTAGCATATCAGGACGCAGCACACGATAGCCCTCTGTGCTTGCATCTTTGGCCAACTTGGCAACGTTCACCGCCGCATCCAGCTGCAATTCAGAAAACGCCGCTTGCTCTAGTACCTTGCCATCGAGGTCAAGTGTCTGCAGCTGGATGATCAGGCCAGACTTCTTTTCACTCCACACGCGGTAGCCATAGCGCAGACTGTCATTCGGCACGAGCTGAAAAACATCTGCTTCATAGCCCGTCATGCGCTCAGCGCCAAGTGACTTCAGGCGATAGGAATCACCAATCGACGAATCGCTTGATTTGAGCAACCCGGGAAACAAGCCCAGCGATTCGCGCGTTTCAGCAATGGCGATTTTGGAATGCGGAAAAAACGTGATCACTTGATCATTGCGGCGAGAAATCGCCCGCGTCGTACCGCTCAAAGGCTCAACCCTCTCCCATTGTTGATTTCCATCACAAACATGCCATATGCGGGCGCTTGCCATATTCGTACCCGTGGACACCACGAAAGTACCGGTGTAAACACTTTGCCGCGCCGCTTGGTGCACACGCATCAACCAGGGCGTCAACGGAACATCTACGGCGACGGGCTGCGCCAAAGCCAACCCTTGCAGCACAGTCAGCCATAAAACGACCGAAAATACATGCCACCGACCCCGCAATCGCATCACTTGCCAAACCCCTCGTACGTGGCATTTCGCAAGAAGCCAGCTGGCACCTGTAGCGCCGAATGACCACCCAGTTGACGGTGCGCCGCCATCAACTCATCAAGATGGGGGTCGCGCAACATAGGCCCCACAGGCGATTGCGCTGCAACCACAACTGGTACATCCGGAAGGACTGGCTTGGCTTTGGCTACCACCGCACCGCTACGGTCGATGTCGGCCTGATTCCACAAACCACCGCCCACAACGGCCAGCAAAGCCGAGCAGGCGACGCCAGCAAACACTTTCCAGTGAAACACGGGCGCATTCGCCACCGGTTTTTCATTGTTCGACTGAACGGTTGGCATACCGTTCAACGCCGAAAGCATATCGGCATTGGGTACGACCAATGGCCTTTGAGGCTCTAGGGACAGCCGTAGTTCCAGTTTTTGCCAGAACGCAATTCCATCCTGCCTAGGCGCCAACTCGGGGCTTCGCAACACATCACCAACCACTTGGTAAACGTGCCAAGCATCTATTGCGTGCGCATCTGCCACCATGTCACCCAGCACGTGTGCGCACTCCTTAGCAGATAACTCACCGTCCATCAGTATAGATATACGTTCGGCTTTGGAAATTGAATTCAAGTCAAACATTTGAGAAACTCACCACCGTTTACCTGTTTGCTTGTCCAGCAATGGCCGCACCTGCAGTGAAATAGCTTCCCGGGCACGGAAAATGCGCGACCGTACCGTGCCGACCGGACAAGCCATTGCGACTCCAATCTCTTCATAACTTAGACCTTCAATTTCCCTCAAAACGACCGCCTGCCGCAACTCCACCGGCAAGGCATCCATCGCGGCGTTCACCACAGCCGCAATTTCCTTGGCCGCCAATATGGATTCAGGACATTCATTCGTCATTGGTTCATTTTTTTTCCAGGAAGTTTCATCGTCCTCTTCGTTTACACGGAAATTTTCAGAAACTATGGGGTCATGCTTGAGTTCCATCAAAAACTTCTTGGCCGTGTTGACTGCAATGCGGTAGAGCCAGGTATAGAACTGCGCATCACCGCGAAACTGGTGCAATGCGCGGTAGGCCCGAATGAACGTTTCCTGGGCAATGTCCTCGACCAAATCGACATCGCGCACCATGCGACCAATCAATCGCTGAATTCTTCGCTGGTATTTGAGGACCAACAAACCGTATGCTTGTTGATCACCGGCAACCGTACGCTGCACCAGCACGGTATCGCTATCTTGCGACGCGGGCACGCCGGTCGGGTTCATGCCACTTCCCGCTGTCGCTCAGTGACTGGCTCGTCAACAACTTCTGGAGACGCATCCTGACTCGACACTATCGCGCGCCGAAACGCGTTCCATTGGTAAACATCTTCACATGAATCCAGCCACAGCCAAACAGAACGCTGTCCCTTGCACCGGAGCAATACCAGCAAACCACGCTGCCAATCCAGTCGAAGTGCCAAAGCGCAAACGGCCTGATCGCCAAATCCCGACCAGCGCCAATGCTGACCATTCCATCGCAAATGGCCAGGCACCGATTGATACCATCCCATCAGCGCCACCAAGGGAAAAAACAACATCGCACCTGCAACGACGATAGCTTGAACTTCAGATTGCGGTTGCGCCAATGAATGGGCCACGAGAGTTGCAACTTCGCTGACGAATAGCGCAACGATAAAACGCAAGTGCCAGCGGGACCTGACGGTTGAAAGACTGACCGCCGGGGCCCGGTGCATGTCCTGTTACGAATCAGACTGTGGCCTAAACACGCTTGAAAACCAGCGAACCGTTTGTGCCACCAAACCCAAAATTGTTTTTAAGGGCCACATCAATGCGCATGTCGCGGGCGGTATTGGCGCAGTAGTCCAGATCGCACTCGGGGTCCTGGTTGAAGATATTGATAGTCGGAGGACTCTTCTGGTGATGTAGCGCGAGAATCGTGAAGACCGATTCGATACCGCCGGCCCCACCGAGCAGATGCCCGGTCATGGACTTGGTGGAATTCACGACAATTTTCTTGGCGTGATCGCCCAATGCAGCCTTGATCGCATTGGTTTCGTTAAGGTCCCCCAACGGCGTAGAGGTACCGTGAGCGTTCAGGTAATTCACTTGATCTGCGTTAACACCCGCATTGCGCAAAGCGCCCAGCATGGCGCGCCGTGGGCCATCCATATTGGGGGCGGTCATGTGACCAGCGTCGGCGCTCATCCCAAAGCCGGCCAGTTCAGCATATATTTTTGCGCCGCGTGCCACGGCGTGCTCGTACTCTTCCAGCACGACAACACCGGCGCCCTCGCCCAGCACAAAGCCATCGCGATCCTTGTCCCATGGCCGTGATGCGGCGGTCGGGTCATCATTGCGCGTACTCAATGCCCGCATCGCGGCAAAGCCGCCAATGCCCAGCGGAGACACTGTGGCTTCCGCGCCACCCGCAATCATGACATCCGCATCGCCATATTCGATCATTCGACCGGCTTCACCAATGCAATGCAAACCCGTAGTGCACGCCGTGACAATGGCAATATTAGGACCTTTGAAACCAAACCGCATCGACACATGACCGGCAATCATGTTGATGATGGTGGCGGGAACAAAAAACGGTGAAATACGGCGCGGCCCACGATTGGAGTATTCGATGTGCATGCCCTCGATCATCGGCAGACCACCGATGCCAGAGCCGATCACGCAACCAATGCGCGTAGCCGCTTCTTCGCCCAGCGCATCGCCTGTGGGCAAGCCTGAATCGGCAACCGCCTGTGCCGAAGCCGCAATGCCGTAATGGATAAAAGTATCCATCGTACGGGCTTCTTTGGACGTCATGTAGGCGTCCAAATTGAAATCACGAACCTCACCTGCAATCTGGCAGGAAAACGCCGACGCGTCAAATCGGGAGATTTTTCCGATACCCGACTTACCGGCGAGGATATTGGCCCACGCTTCGTCCACCGTGTTTCCAACAGGACTCACGCAACCCAAACCAGTAACAACAACGCGACGACGGGACATAGCAATCAGTCTTCAGATTTGGTCAAAAAAAGCCGTCTGCGACGGCCCTGTTTCAGATCAACAGACCAGTGCGCTTAGAAAAAGCACTGGCCCTGATCCGCACGGCACCATCGCGCCGCGCAAGCCCCATCAGGCTTTTTTGTGTGTGCTGGCGTAATCGACAGCGTTTTGCACCGTTGTGATTTTTTCTGCGTCTTCATCTGGAATTTCAATTCCAAACTCATCTTCCAGCGCCATCACCAATTCGACGGTGTCCAGAGAATCCGCACCCAGATCGGCCACGAAGGCTTTCTCGTTGGTGACTTGGGACTCTTCCACACCGAGTTGTTCGGCAATAATTTTTTTGACGCGGACTTCGATATCACTCATGGCTTCCCTCTAAGGGTTGTAAAAGAATCCGTAATTTTACCCGGGCTTAGAGCCGCAACTCTAACCAGGTGGCCGAACGGAAAAATCGG
>CAJAVE010000091.1 GCA_903945325.1 uncultured beta proteobacterium
CATGATGCCCGACATGGATGGCTATGAAGTCTGCCGCCGTCTCAAGGCCGATCCGCAGACCCGCCAGATACCGGTCATTTTTCTGACCAGTAAAAGTGATGTCGAGAGCGAGCAAATGGGAATGAGTCTGGGTGCCGTGGATTATGTGACCCGCCCCATCAGTCCACCGATTTTGTTGTCGCGGGTCAAGGCGCACCTGGTGGACGCGTTCCATGCCAAAGCCCTGCAGATCAATAACGAGTACCTGGAGTACGAGGTCAGCAAGCGCTCGCGGCAACTGCTGGCCTTGCAGGACGTCACCACGCTGGCATTGGCCTCTCTGGCCGAAACACGCGACGCCGACACCGGCAACCACTTGCGGCGCACCCAGCATTACGTGCAGGCGCTGGCCAGACGGCTGAGAGGGCATCCGCGCTTTGCCGAATTTTTGACGGAAAGCCGGATCCAGGCACTCTATAAATGCGCGCCGTTGCACGACATCGGCAAGGTGGGCATTCCGGACCGGGTGCTGCTCAAACCGGGCCGGTTCGAGCCCGCCGAGTGGGAGATCATGAAGTCGCACCCTACGCTGGGGCATGACGCCATCGCCAAGGCGGTGTCAGGCACTGACGCCAGCAGCGAGTTTCTGGATATCGCCAAGGAGATTGTTTACTCCCACCATGAAAAATGGGACGGCAGCGGCTACCCGCAGGGTCTGGCGGGCGACAACATCCCGATTTCCGCCCGCTTGATGGCGGTGGCCGATGTCTATGACGCGCTGATTTGCCGGCGCATCTACAAAAAGGCAGCACCCCATGCGCAAGCGGTGCAAATCATTGTGGCTGGGCGCGGCACGCATTTTGACCCGGACATGGTCGATGCCTTCTGTGCCATTGCGCAGGACTTTCACACGATCGCCGAACGATTTGCCGACACCGACGAGGACTTGCAGCTAAAAGCCGCCACCTTGGAGTCGATGGCCGCAATTGAGTCAAGTGTCCATCAGCCTTCAAATTAGTAGCCAAATTGGCCTCTAGCCCCCTAAAACATTGCGCAAGCAGCTACTATTTTCATAGCAAACGCTACAACTGACATGGATCCGGAAAATACGCGCGACGCCCATGCCCTATGGGAGGCCATCAACCAGCATTCCATCGTGTCCATGGCCGACCCGGCGGGCAACATCACCTATATCAACGACACCTTTGTGCGCATCAGTGGTTACAGCCGCGAAGAACTGATCGGGCAAAACCACCGCATGCTCAAGACTGACGTGCAAGACACTGCGTTCTGGGATGCCATGTGGAAGACGATTTCGTCGGGGTATGTCTGGAGGGGCGTGATCTGCAACAGGGCCAAGGACGGCTCCCGCTATTGGGTGGAGGCGCAAATTTCGCCCTTCTTTGATGCCCGGGGCAACATCGAAAAATACGTTTCGATCCGCACCGATGTCACGGCGCATAAACAGGCCATCGATGAGAACGCGTTGGCCAAGTCGCTGGTGGCGACCACTACCGCCTTGCTGGAGCGCACCCAGCAACGTGACGCCATCATTGACCTGAGTCCGGATGGCTTGGTGGCCTTCGATGCCGTGCGCCGCGTGGACTACGTTAACCCGGTCTTTACCCGCATGAGCGGCATCACCCTGGCCCAGGCTGTCGGACTGGATGAGAATCAATTTTCAGACCTGCTGACATCGCGCTGCACCGCTGCCTGG
>CAJAVE010000092.1 GCA_903945325.1 uncultured beta proteobacterium
CACCGCAGGCAACGCAGGCCAGACCTATCGGCTCTACCAGGCCGCGTTCAACCGCACACCGGACAAGGCAGGCCTGAGCGACTGGGTCAAGGGAATGGACACGGGACTGACGCTCACGCAGATGGCAACGGCATTCATCGGCAGCGGTGAGTTCAAGAGCAAGTATGGAGAAAGCCCGACCAATGCCCAGTTTGTGGACCTGCTGTACACCAATGCGCTGCACCGGGCGCGCGCTGTGGGTGACGACTACTGGACAAACCAGCTTGACAGCGGCGTGACCCGCGAGCAGGCACTCATTGGCTTTTCGGAGTCTGCAGAGAATCAGGCTTCACTGATTGGGGTGATTCAGAATGGAATGGCGCTGACTGGTTGAGTTCTTGCTCCACCGATATAGAGGCGAATAGGCTTCGAATGGGCAAAAAAAAGCACTGACCAGGTCAGTGCTTTTGTGAGCCGCATCTCAAGGTGGATGCAGAAATTGTTAATTGTTGCTTGCCGTTGTCTCCTCGGCCCCGTCTTCCGTTCTCGTCCGTCTGATACTTTGCAGTTGCCGTCTAATCTTTGAGTGGGGTGACTTTACCAACGGGCAGGTGATCGCGCATCGGGATTAACCCTTCGTTTGCAACAACGCGTCTTCCATGATCCATTGCGCCGCCTTTTCGGCAATCATCAGTACCGGTGAGTTGGTGTTGCCGCTGGTGATGAGCGGCATGACTCCGGCATCGACTACGCGCAGGCCCTGCACACCATGCACTTTGAGGCGCGCGTCCACCACGGCCTTGGCATCGTCTGCACGGCCCATTTTGGTGGTGCCAACCGGGTGAAAGATGGTTGTGGCAATGTCGCCAGCCAGCTTGGCCAGTTCTTCATCCGACTGGAACTGCACACCGGGTTTGAACTCCTGCGGCTGGTACTTTTGCAGCGCGCTCTGCCCCATGATGTGGCGCGTCAGGCGCAATGAGTCGGCGGCAATTTTGCGGTCCACATCGGTGCTGAGGTAGTTGGGCGCAATCGCCGGGGCGTCTTCAAATTGTCCCGTTTTGATGTGCACCGTGCCCCGACTGGTGGGGTTCAGGTTGCACACGCTGGCCGTCATGGCGTTGAAGGTATGCAACGGCTGCCCAAACGCCTCCAGACTCAGGGGCTGTACGTGGTATTCCAGATTCGGGTAGGGCTGCGACGGATCGCTGCGGGTAAAGGCGCCCAGCTGGCTGGGTGCCATGCTCATCGGCCCGGTGCGCTTGAATGCATACTCCAGAGCGATTTTGGCCTTACCCACCAGCGAGTGGGCCTGCGTGTTCAGCGTGGTGGTGTTTTGCACTTTGAAGACCGCACGTATCTGCAGATGGTCCTGCAGGTTGGCGCCCACGCCGGGCATGTCTTTTTCAACATGCACGCCCAGCGCCTGCAACCGGCTGGCGCTGCCCAATCCTGAGAGCTGCATGATTTGCGGCGATCCAATCGCACCGGCGCACAAAATCACCTCGCTGCGCGCCGTGGCATCCACCATGCTGTGGCCGTCCCACACCTGGGCACCCGTGCAGCGCAGGGGCGTCGTGTCAGTGGCGGGTTCAAACAGCAGTTTGGCAACCTGGGCGCTGTTCCACAGCTCAAAGTTGGGCCGCGCGTAGCAGGTGGGTCGCAGGAAGGCTTTGGCCGTGTTCCAGCGCCAGCCCGCCTTTTGGTTCACCTCAAAATAGCCCACGCCTTCGTTGTCGCCGCGGTTGAAGTCATCGGTGGCGGGAATGCCTGCCTGCACTGCGGCCTGGGCAAAGGCGTCGAGCACGTCCCAGCGCAGGCGCTGCTTCTCGATCCGCCACTCGCCACCCGCGTTGTGGTGGCGCAGCAATGTACGGTACAGGCTGCCGTCCTTTTGCATCAGCGTGGGCGCGGTGCCACGGGCGCCGTGGGCTTCGCTGGCACCCTTGTAGTGGTCCTCATGCAGCTTGAAGTAGGGCAGGCAGTGCTCCCAGCCCCAGGTCGCATCGCCCAGCAGCTTGCCCCACTGGTCGTAGTCGCGGGCCTGGCCGCGCATGTAAATCATGCCGTTGATGCTGCTGCAACCCCCAAGCGTCTTGCCGCGCGGGTAGCGCAGTGAGCGGCCGTTCAGCCCCGCTTCGGGTTCGGTGTTGTACAGCCAGTCGGTACGCGGGTTGCCAATGCAGTGCAGGTAGCCCACTGGGATGTGGATCCAGTGGTAGTCGTCCTTGCGGCCGGCCTCAATCAGCAGTACGCGTTTGGATGCGTCAGTAGAAAGGCGGTTGGCCAGCAGGCAGCCAGCCGTGCCGGCACCAATGATGATGTAGTCAAACGTGGTTTCGCTCATGCCCGATCGTAAACCACGACGACCCTGCCAGCCTGACTCGGCAGGACCCCTGGCCAATCAATGCCCACAATATACAGTGGGTTCTCTGCTTGCCAGTCGGGCGCTGCAGGAGCCCAATGTTGCCATGGGCACTGAAATACCCCCTCCACCGAAGATCAAGGGCCAGTTCTGGCACCTGCGCGATGCAGCCGAATTGGCCAGAGAACACGGCGTTGACCCCGCGCACGGCTTGCTCGCGCATGAGGTGGTGCAGCGCGCACTGCAGCATGGCCCCAACGCGCTGCCAAGTGGGCCCAACCGAAGTGTCTGGGCGCTGCTGATCGAGCAGTTCAGTGACTTCATGATTCTGGTGCTGCTGGGGGCTGCGGTGATTTCCGGGTTGGCGGGTGATCTGGTGGACACCCTGGTGATTCTGGCCATCGTGCTGCTCAATGCCGCGATCGGTCTGGTTCAGGCGTGGCGCGCGGACCAGGCGCTGGCTGCCCTGCAAGTCATGGCGGCTGCGCAGGCCACCGTGGTGCGCGAAGGGCAGGTTCAACTGGTTGCGGCGCACGGGCTGGTGCCCGGCGACATTGTGCTGCTCGAGGCTGGCAACACGGTACCTGCAGACTTGCGCCTGCTGCACATTGCCCAGTTGAAGGTGGACGAGTCGGCACTCACCGGCGAGTCGGTCACGGTGGACAAGCATGCCGAGGTTCTGTCGGGCACAGGGCACGGCTTGGGTGACCAACTCAATATGGCGTTCAAGGGGACCATCACCACCCACGGACGAGGACGTGGCCTGGTGGTGGCCACGGGCATGGCCACCGAGCTTGGCAAGGTGGCAGGACTGCTGGCCCAGGATAATTACCGCCTCACGCCCCTGCAACTGCGGCTGGCAGCCTTTGGCAAGCGGGTGGCGCTGGGGGTGATCGCTATTTGCACGGTGATATTTGCCGTGGGGGTACTGAACGGTGAGACGCCCATGCACATGGCGCTGGTCGCCATCAGCCTGGCCGTTGCAGCGATACCCGAGGCACTGCCTGCGGTGGTGACCATTTTGCTGGCATTGGGTGCCAGCAAAATGGTAACTTTCAACGCGCTTATCCGCCGTTTGCCGGCAGTGGAAACGCTTGGATCGGTCACCTTCATCTGCTCTGACAAAACCGGCACGCTGACCCAAAACCGTATGCAGGCAGAGTGCCTGGTCGCGGGGCAGCCTGATGCCAGTCATCAGGAATTGTTGCGTGCGGCCGCCTTGTGCAACGATGCGGTCAGGGGGACAGACGGTCAATGGGTAGCCGACCCCACAGAAATTGCGCTGGTTGAGTTGGCCTCCAGTGCGGGGGAGGACAAGTTGGCTCTGGATGCCCGATGGCCGCGTGTACACGAACTTCCGTTTGACGCCAGCCGCAAACGCATGACCACTTTTCACCGTGTTCCGGACGGCTTTTTGGCCTACACCAAGGGTGCGCCTGAGTCTGTGCTATCCCAATGCGTGACGCTGTGGAATACTGGCGGGACGCAGGCATTTGATGCAGCCGTGTGGTTGGCGCAGGCTGAAGGCCTTGCCGCGCAGGGTCTGCGTGTGCTGGCTTTGGCGCGCCGTTTGCACACCACTGTGCCAATGCCGGGTGAAGCCATGCAAGCGCTGGAAAGTGGCCTGAGCTTTGTCGGCTTGGTCGGTCTGATGGATCCGCCTCGGCCTGAGGCTGCCGCTGCCGTTCGCGAATGCGTGGAAGCCGGCATCACGCCGGTCATGATTACCGGCGACCACCCCGCCACGGCGCTGGCGATTGCGGCGCGGCTTGGCATTGTTGCGAATGCGCAGGCACCCGTATTGACGGGGGCTGATCTGGCCCTGCTCGACGAAGAAACGCTGACGGCCCGCGTGCAGCATGTGCGGGTTTACGCCAGGGTAGACCCGGCGCAGAAGATCCGCATCGTGCAGGCTTTGCAGGCGCGCGGCGAATTTGTCGCCATGACCGGTGACGGCGTCAACGACGCGCCTGCTCTGAAACGCGCCGATATCGGGGTGGCCATGGGTAAGGGCGGCACGGACGTGGCGCGTGAAGCGGCCAGCCTGGTGCTGCTGGACGACAACTTCGCAACCATCGTGCATGCCGTGCGGGAAGGCCGGCGCATCTACGACAACATCCGCAAATTTGTGCGGTATGCGATGACCGGTGGCTCGGCCGAAATCTGGACCATATTTCTGGCACCACTGCTCTTGTTGCCTATTCCACTTCTGCCGATTCACATCCTGTGGGTTAACCTGGTCACCCACGGCCTGCCGGGTCTGGCCCTGGCGGCGGAGCCTGCCGAGCGTGGTGTCATGCAGCGCCCACCGCGCCCGCCCACCGAGAGCCTGTTTGCCAACGGCATGTGGCAGCACATATTGTTCATTGGCTTGTTGCTGGGGGGGCTGTGCCTGGGCGTGCAGGCCTGGGCCAATTCCTCCGGGCACGCCGATTCGCAAACCATGGTGTTCACGGTGTTGACGCTAGGGCAGATGGCGCATGTGATGGGCATTCGCTCCGAGCAGGATCCGCTGTGGCGCATTGGCATTGCCAGTAACCGGCCGCTGCTGGGCGCCGTCCTGCTGACCTTTGCGTTGCAGATGGCCGCCGTCTATGTGCCTTTTCTCAACCCGATCTTCAAGACGCAACCACTAAGCCTGACAGATTTGGCGGTGTGCCTGGCCGCTGCTGCAATAGTGTGGGGCGTAACCGAGGCGGAGAAAGCCTGGCGCCGCGGCAGGGCTTCGGCAAGCGCCGTTTGATGAGCAGGCTCGTTGCTTGGAGTTTCTAGCCCGTGGCCGTTCTATTGCCCTGCCCACACCGGCTTGCGCTTTTCCTGAAACGCCTTCTGGCCCTCTTTGGCATCGTCGGTTAGCGTGAACAGCGCAATCTGGCTCTCGGTAAACGCCATGCTCTCTTCAAACGCCATGGCTTCCACCTTCTTCATGGTGTAGAGCCCGCGGCGGATGGCGGCGGGCGATTTGTCCAAGAGGCGCTCCAGCAGCCATTGCAGCCTGGCGTCCACGTCCTCGTCCACGTAGTTCACCAGCTTGTATTCCAGCGCCTGGGCGGATGTGATGGGCTCACCCGTCAGGCACATCTCGGCCAGCTTGCGCTTTGGGATCAGGTGCTGCAGCACGCTCAGGACCTGGGCTGGGAATACGCCGACCTTGACTTCGGGCAGGCCGAACACGGCGTGGCTGGCAGCCACTGCCATGTCGCACATGCTCATCAGACCCATGCCACCGGCCATACAGGCGCCGTTGACGCGGGCAATCAGCGGCACGGTGCTCATCCGGGCCACGCGCAGCAGTTGTGCCAGGTGGCCGTGGGGCTCGGAGTAGTCGGTGGTGAATGCCTTGGCGGACTGCAGGTCGGCACCGGCGCAGAACGCTTTGGTACCTGCACCAGTGATGACGATGGCGTGGATCGTGCGCTGCGATTGCGCGGCCGAGATCGCCTGCGCCATACCGGCCAGCACGCCGTGGCTCATGGCGTTGCGCCGCTCCTCGCGGGTAATGGTCAACCAGAGCACGGGGCCGCGCTGCTCGACGGAGAGTTCGGGTGACGATGTGAAGGGCGTGTGGGTGTCGGTCATGATTTTCCTGATACGCTATCAAAATAATAGCTGGTTGCGCAATGCTGACGAGGGCTTGAGGCCTATTTTGCCACTAACTCTCTGGGTGTCAATGCACCGGTCGGGCCGACACTGCGCCCGTTCCATCCAGGCTTGCAGCGGGTGGTCGGCGGATTCAAAGCCAAGCACCAGAATGGCAAACCGCTATTCTGCACGGACCGGCCAGCCTGTACCATGTCAACACCGCCGCTACCCACGCCCAAAATAATGTCACTGGCCGCCCAGGAGGAATCCCGTCCCCGCATTGACATCGAGCATTTGCCCGAAGGCGTGTGCGTGCGGCTCTTGGGGCGCTGGACAGCGGGCAATCTGGCCGCGCGTGACAACTGGGAGGCCCTGCAGCGCAGCCTGGGCGCGCTGCCGCAAGACTGGCGCACCTGCCGTTGGGACCTGCGTGTGCTGCAGCGTATGGACCACATCGGCGCGCAACTGCTGTGGAACGCCTGGTACCGCCAGTGGCCCGATACCGTGCAGGCGGCTGCGGGGCAACGCGCCTTGCTGGAGCGGGTAGCGCAGTTTTCATCCGTTTTGCCGCCCCGCAGGTCCTTGACCGCCTGGGATGTGTTTTTGCGCATGGGTGCGCTGGTGGCGCGCGCGCGCGACCACCTGACGGACGCCGTGCAGTTGATCGGGCAATTGCTGCTGGACGTGCTGCGGCTGGTGCGCGCACCGCGCAGCGGCCCCTGGCGCGATATCTCGGGCAACCTGTACCGCATTGGTGCCACGGCTTTGCCGATTACCGCGCTGGTGGGTTTTTTGATTGGTGTGGTGCTGGCTTACCTGATGGCACAGCAGTTGCGCCAGTTTGGAGCGGACGCGTTCATTGTTGACATCCTGGGTATCTCGCTGATCCGCGAGCTGGGGCCGGTGCTGGCGGCCATTCTGATTGCCGGGCGCTCGGGATCTGCCATCACGGCGCAGATTGGCGTGATGCGGGTCACCGAGGAGCTCGACGCCATGCAGGTCATGGGCATCCCGCAGGGTTTTCGGCTGGTGTTGCCACGCGCCATTGCCATGGCCGTGGCCATGCCCTTGTTGTCGGTGTGGACCACGCTGGCTGCTCTGTCAGGCGGCATCCTCGCGGCGGACGTGGTGCTGGGCCTGACGCCCGGCTATTTCGTCACTGCGTTGGCCAAGGTGGTGCTGATCTCCAACCTGTGGCTGGCGGTGGGAAAGTCCGTCGTGTTTGGCTTGCTGATTGCGCTGATTGGCTGCCACTATGGGCTGCGCATCAAGCCCAACACACAAAGCCTGGGCGAGGGCACCACCGCCTCGGTGGTCACCAGCATCACGGTGGTACTTCTGGTGGACGCCTTGTTTGCCGTGGTGTTCAAGGACGTGGGCATATGACCGGCGTGCTGGCGGCAACCCCTGCCTGGGTGCCATCGCCGGTGGTCGAGATCCGCGGCCTGTGCACGGTGTTTCGCACCGACGGGGTGGATGCGCAAATCCACAAAAATCTGAACCTGCACATTGAGCGGGGTGAGCTGCTGTCCATCGTGGGCGGCTCGGGCAGTGGCAAGACCACGCTCTTGCGCCTGATGCTGGGGCTGGAGGCGCCCATGGGAGGCAGTGTCACCGTGCTGGGCCGTCCGGCAGTGGAACTCACCACCTCGGGTGCGGCCAGCCGGGTCGGCATGCTGTTTCAGCACGGCGCGTTGTACTCGGCATTTACCGTGCTGGAGAACATTGCGTTTCCGCTGCGCGAACTCAAGTCCTTGCCCGACGACCTGGTGCGCGATGCGGTCATGGTCAAGCTGCAGATGGTGGGGCTGGACCCGGCCCACGCCCACAAGATGCCAGCCGATCTGTCGGGCGGTATGGTCAAGCGCGTGGCCCTGGCCCGCGCCCTGATCATGGACCCACCCTTGCTGCTGCTGGACGAACCCACCGCCGGACTGGACCCGGACCGCTCCGACGCGTTTTGCACACTGCTGCGTTCCCTGCACCAGGAACTGGGCCTGACCGTGGTGATGGTGACCCACGATCTGGACACCATTTACGAGATCAGCACCCGCGTGGCCGTGGTGGCTGACAAGCACGTCATTGTCGATGCAGCGCCCAAAGAGGTCATCCAGTTTGACCACCCCTTTGTGCGCGAATTTTTTCTGGGTGGGCGGGGGTTGCGCGCGCAAGAGCTGTTGCGCCTGCACCCGCATGCCGGGTAGAAAGGGGAACCTATGGAAAACAAATCACACGCCGTCGCCGCCGGGGCCTTTGTGCTGGTGGTGGCCGCCTTGCTGGTGGCCATGGCCGCGTGGCTGACGCGCGATACCGGCGAGCATCGGCCGTTTGAAATCTCCAGCCGCGAGGGCGTGACCGGCCTGCAGGCCCAGGCGCCCGTGCGTTACAAGGGTGTCACCGTTGGGCGCGTGCAGTCCATCGCGCTGGACCCGCAGACGCTGGGCAATGTGCTGATCCGCATTGCGGTGGACAACACTGCGCCCATTACGCCAACCACCTTTGCCACGCTGGGCTTTCAGGGTGTGACCGGACTGGCCTTCATTCAGCTCGACGACGCCGGGCCAACGTCTGCCGTATTGGCCAGTAGCGAAGAGCAGCCGGGCCGCATTCCCATGCGCCCAAGCCTGATGTCGCGGCTGTCGGACCAGGGTGCCGGGCTTCTGACCCAGCTGGACGAAGCGACGCAGCGCGTCAGCCAGCTGCTGGCCGCTCCCAATCAGAAGAAACTCATGGATGCGGTGGGTAACCTGGGCCAGGCAGCGGCCAACATCGGCCAGTTTGCCCAGCAGGCGAACCAGGCCAACCTGCCCGCACTGGCGCAAGAAGCGGGTGCCACCCTCAAGAGTTTGCACAGCACGTCAGACCGGTTGGGTCAGAGCGCCGATGCCATCAGCGCATCGGCC
>CAJAVE010000093.1 GCA_903945325.1 uncultured beta proteobacterium
TCCGGGCTCAAACGCATGGATGGAGGCATTGACGACCAGGTTGGTCAGAATCTGCCCGTAGCGACCCGGGAAACCATCGCACACAAGGTCGGGCGTCAAATGCCTTTGCACGTCACAACCCGATTTGCGCAAACTGGGCTGCAGCATGTTGAGAATCTCAGAACTCACTTCGCCCAGGTCAAACGTGCGTCGCTGGTCGCTGGTCTGGTCTACTGCCACCTGTTTGAAGTCAGAAATCAGAAGGGCAGCGCGCTGCAAATTGCTCATCGACAGTGTCATCCCTTCGCCCGCCCGTTCAATGAATGAACCCAATGCCGTGCGCCGCATGGTGCCGGAGGCCAGCTCTTTGCCGAGGTCTTCCAAATCGGACTGAATGGTTGACGCCACCATCAGCGCATTGCCAATCGGCGTATTGAGTTCATGGGCTACACCGGCCACCACACGACCCAGCGAGGCCAGTTTTTCGGTCTGGATGATCTCTTCCTGCGCCCGCTCCAGCGTCATCAAGGTGCGCTCCAGCGACTCGGTGCGCTCATTCACCCGCTGCTCCAGATGCTCGTTGGCGTCCATCAGCTCCTGGTTGCGACTCTCCAGTTGGGCAATCAGGTGCAGCAGGGCCAGGCGCGTGGCCTCCAGGCTGTCGGCCAGTGCGCCCACTTCATCGGGAAACCGACTACAAATGGGGACATCGAGCTGGCCTTTTTCAATGCGCCCGGATGCTTCAACCAATGCCTCCAGCGGGCCCACCAGGCGCCAGTGCATAACCAGCAAAATGATGAGCAAGGCCCCCAGCGAGATTTGCAATCCATGGCGCAGGTATTGCATGCGCACCTCGTTCACTTTCGGCAAATAACCGGCTGTAGACATTTCCATGGTCAGCTTGCCCACTACGGTTTTGTTGCGCTCCACGGCCCGCGTCGCAGTCGCCACCAGCAGTGGGTCTTCGGCGCTGCGAGACCGTTTGGCAAACGGTGCGCCCTTGTCGTCCCAAATGGCAATGGAGACCACTTCCGGGTTGATGAACGCAGCCTCCATGATCGAATTCGCCTGCTCCGCCTCGAACTGCCACAGTGGCTCGCGCAGGGCCAGCGCAGTCAACGCACCAAGGTGATCCAGCTCAATGTGGATCTGGTTGATGTGCCGTTCGCGCAAATCAGAGGTTTGGTCAACGTACGACAGAAACGATGCCAGCAACACGCCCGCCACCACGGTCAACGCAATCACCACGCGCAGCGAGTGCATGCGCAACCAGAGTTGACGGGAACGTACAGACAAGGGGCCGAAATTGCGCATGGGGTAAGGGCTGTTTGGAACACTGTAACGCAATCACATTGCATGGAGGGTTCGGGCACCAAATTGCTATCCTATTTATAGCTGTTCACGCAAATCACGCATGGGTTTCAGCATGATTTCCATTCAACCTGCGGCCCCTTTCTGGTCTTTGCCGCCTTTACTTGCTGACCAACGCTACTGCACCTGAAAAGGTAAAAAACGCAGCCGCAGTGGACACCAGAATGATGCGGGCAATGCGCCCGTTGTCGGCACCAAAGCGCTCGGCGAGCAGCGACACATTGCTGGCACTGGGCAGCGCTGCCAGCAACACCAGCACGGTTAACGCGAAACGGTCCAGCGGCACGCCCATTTGAATCGCCCCGGCGCCCACCAGCAGGACCAGAACCGGGTGCAAAAACAGTTTGATGGCGGCCACTGGAACTACCTCCATCCAGTGCACGGGGTGGGCCTCGCCAGCCTGTGCCATCAACTGTGAACGCGCCAACACGGCCCCAATGGTGAACAAAGCCACTGGAGACGCCGCATCGGCCAACAAGCCAACCGTTTGTGACACCGGCTTCGGAAATTCAATGCCCACAGCGGACACTACAGCACCCAGGAGGATGGACCAAGGCATGGGGTTGGTGGCTACCCCCTTCAACGCGTTCCTTGCCGCTTGTCCGGCTGACGCACCCGAGCCACCATCGCCCCCAAGCCGAGATAGAGCAATACACAAAGACGTCGTGATCACCATGTCCACCAGGATAGTGACTATCGCCGGGCCTGCCGCCTTAGGCCCCAAGAGCGCCACCAGCAGCGGCACGCCCATGAAACCGGTATTGGGAAAAGCCCCTACCAGCGCGCCAAAGGCCGAGTCATTCCAGCCAATGCGGCCATGGAGGGTGACCGCCACCACAAAGCCCACCATGACGAGGGCACACAACAAATAGGTCAAGGCCACGCTGGGGTCCAGCAACTGGGCGATAGGGGTGCTGGCGCCAAACCGGTACAGCATGCAGGGAAGGGCGAAAAACAACACAAACGCGTTCAGGCCTGGAATGGCCGGCATCGGCAACATGCCCCTGCGCGCTGCGACAAAACCGCACAGTACGAGGGCAAAAAAAGGAAAGGTGACAGAGAGAATTTGCAACACGTTGCAATTGTCGCGGCAAATCCGCCACCCCCGGCGCAACCGGTAAGATGGCGCGCTTGTCTGTCCGCATAAGTCTGCATGTCATCGCTCTCCCCTGCATCTGCTCCAACTTCCAATTCGACACCCGCGGCCCATGGTCTGAATCTCGCCCAACAGGAAGCGGTCAACTATTTGCACGGCCCTTGCCTGGTGCTGGCCGGTGCCGGTTCCGGCAAGACGCGCGTCATCACCCACAAGATTGCGCGGCTGATCCAGTCCGGCATGGCGCCCCAGCGCATTGCGGCCATTACCTTTACCAATAAGGCAGCGGCTGAAATGCGCGAACGCGCGAAGGGTTTGATTGGCAAGGCGGCCAAAGACGTGGTGGTCTGCACCTTTCACGCCTTAGGCGTGCGTATGCTGCGCCAGGACGGCTCTGCTTTGGGCCTCAAGCCGCAGTTCAGCATTCTGGACACGGACGACGTGACCAGCATCCTGAAAGACGCCGGTGGCAGCACCGATGCCGCTACCGCACGCCAATGGCAGTGGACCATCAGCGGCTGGAAGAGCGCAGGCCTGAGCGCTGCCCAGGCCCTGGCGCAGGCAGAGGATGATGGCGCTCGCGTCACGGCCACCATCATGGCCCGATACGAGGAGCGGCTCACGGCTTACCAGAGCGTGGACTTTGACGACCTGATCAGCCTGCCGCTCAAACTGTTGCGCGATCACCCAGCGGTACGCCAAAAGTGGCAAGCCCAGATGGGCCATGTTCTGGTGGACGAATACCAGGACACCAATGCCACCCAATACGAAGTGTTGAAGCTGCTGGTGGGCGGCAACCCGGCCGGCAGCGCCCGGTTTACCGCCGTGGGCGACGACGACCAATCCATCTACGGCTGGCGAGGCGCCACACTGGACAACCTGAAGAAGCTGCCGGTGGATTTTCCGGCGCTCAAACTGGTCAAGCTGGAGCAAAACTACCGCTCCACCAGCGCGATTCTGCGCGCCGCCAACAATGTGATCGGCCCCAACCCCAAACTTTTCCCCAAAAACCTGTGGAGCGATTTGGGCGAAGGCGAACCGGTGCGCGTGGTGGATGCTGATAACGAGGAACACGAAGCCGAGCGCGCGGTGGCGCGCATCCAGAGTTTGCGCGCCGAGGGCACGCTGGCGCAAGCGGGCACCCAGTTCAAGGAATTCAGGGATTTCGCCGTGTTGTATCGTGCCAACCACCAGGCCAAACCATTTGAGAAAGCGCTGCGCAAGGCCAATATCCCGTACAAGGTGTCTGGCGGCCAAAGCTTCTTTGACCGGGCCGAAATCCGGGACTTGTGCGCCTGGTTCCGGCTGTGGGCCAATAACGACGATGACCCGGCTTTCCTCAGAGCGGTGACCACGCCCAAGCGGGGCATCGGCCACCAAACGCTGGGCACGCTGGGCGTGTTTGCCAGCAAGTACAAGCAGAGCCTGTTCGAGTCACTATTCTCCAGCTCGCTCAGTTCGGTGCTGGCGGCCAAGGCGGTTGGCAGCCTGCATGAGTTTGGGCGCTATGTGAATGACCTGGAGTACCGGGCCCGCCATACGGAGGGCGCCGAAGCAGCCAGGGCCTTCATGACCGACTGGCTGAAAGACATTGGCTATGAAAAGCATTTGCTCGACGGCGAAGACAGCGACAAGGTGGCTGCCGCCAAATGGTCCAACGTGATGGAGTTTTGTGACTGGATGGCACTGCGCTGCGGTGGCACCATGGAGGAAGTGGCCGGCACATCGGCACGCGAAGTGAAGAGTTTGCTCGAAGTGGCACAAACAATCGCGCTGCTATCGACCATCAGCGAACGCGAAAAGGACCAGAACGTAGTCACCCTGTCGACCCTGCACGCCTCCAAAGGACTGGAATGGCCGCATGTAATTCTGGTGGGCGTGACCGAGGGCATGTTGCCCTTCAAACTGGGCGATGGTGCCGAGTCCCAGGGTGGCTCAGAAAAAGCACATGAGTCTGTCAACGAAGACATGGCGCAGCGCTTGCAGGAAGAGCGCCGGCTGATGTATGTGGGCATCACCCGTGCCCAGCGCAGCCTGGCGGTTAGCTGGACCCGACGCCGCAAGAAAGGCCGGGAAATGGTATCCGTGCTGCCCAGCCGCTTTATCGCCGAAATGGGGTTGGACAAGGCAACGGTCAAAGAAGACCCGCGCGAAAAACTAAAGGCGCTGCGAGCGGAGTTTGCCCAAAAGGCGCAGGCCAGCGCAACCGCTGCTGCGCTGCTGCGATGACTTGTTGCGCCAGTTAGTTACTAACGTGAACCGTCAAACCCGGCCCGCACAGTTGGGTCGGCAAAGCCTAACTCACCGGCACCACCGAATGTTCCAAACTCATCGTCATGGAGATCGGAAAGCACCATCATGGCGGCCGCAGCATCCTGATTGAAGCCCATTCTGGCATTGCCTTTGCTATCACCGCCATCCATGATGAGTTTGGAAATATAGTCGCTGCACTCCTTGTAGCCCCACAGTGTGCGAATGGACTTGGCGATGCGATGATGATGCAACTCCACAATCATCAAGGCATCATCTTTTATTTGATTGCGCGTACGCGCCTGTGTGGGTTCTGCAATGCGCACATCCCGATCCTGCGGATCGTTGGCAAAAAAACCCATCGGTTGCGTGTTCTCGAATGAGTGGGGGGCATCAGGCACAGACAGGTGGGGAGGCAAGTCACCACTCAAACGCGAATCCTGATCTGCAACTGCGTCTTCCCACAATCCCCAAGTGGTGTCTGGATCATCTTCAACGACCTCCAGCCCACGCGACTCCGCAGCGTCCTTGGTAGACGAACCTTCCGATTTTCCTTTGCCCTTGCCAAGAAAGCTACTGAACATGTACGTTCTCCGTCATTTACAACAATGCTACTCCAGCCCAAGCAACTTCGCCACCGTTAGTCTATCCAAGGCATACCAATTGTCCGAAAACGACAAAGCCGACTAAAAAGGTCGGCATAGCCTGCAATCTACCTTCAGCGCCTCTGAAGCGTATTCATTTTTAGTTCTGCTGACTTCTTGGCGGCACGTCGATTCTCCAAACCAGTTGTTATATCTATGACTTCAAGTGCCTGAGTCATTAGCTCAACAATCTTGTCAGTAGAGGGCAGGGGGTAGTCCCGCAATAGCGCAGCCGCAATGATTGCAGCGGATTGAATTCTGTTTTCCATCGACGTCTCGCTAATTTGTTGGTGTCAGCGGTGGAGTCTAGTTCATGGGGCAGGAAAAAAGCGCGCGTTTTTTCTACCCAACGCTGGATGTGCTACTGAATGCAGCAAAAATCACAGCAATTTGAGGGCAATCTCAAAACCAAATGGCACACCCGCATTCATTGAGTTTCCTGAAGATCACTTCCCCGGTAGGAGTGTGGACCACGCGAATCTCTCCACCGCAAGGCACCGTGCGCGTCTTGGCCGCCATGGCAACCGCCAGCGAACGATCGTGAACCATGATCTCGTTGGTTGGAGTGACCATCTCCCCGCCAAGCACGGCCCAGTGCGCGCTCATCAGGGTTCGGTTGCTCTCAATGCGAAAGTCGCTGGTTCTTATACTTTCAATCTGTCTCATTTTTCTCCCTTATTGTTGTTTGCGGTCAAACTGCTTCATATGACTTGCCATTGACAGTCTGCAACTCAAGGTAAATCCGCTACATGGTTTGCCTCTACCAAACTTAGTCGCTGTGCTTTTTTGACCTTCGCATCTTCACCATCCGCCAAAGCTTGAGAGCCAGGAGCACCATAGGGGCCAAGTGATACAGCAGGTCAAATATGTCAATGGGTCGGGTTAGGTTGCCCTGTGACAACATGCGCACCTTCTCCACCAGATGGGGCTCCGGGCTTACCGGCGCGACCGCCATCCACGCAGCAAGCAGAATGAGCAAGTAAAGTGGGATTCTGTCAATCCAGCGCATTAAATTCTTTCTTCGTCGCAGACACCGAACTTTCTCCGAACTGGTACTTCTGATATCGCCTAAGCTGCCCACTCCACAAAGCAAAAACCCATCGCAATGGACGGGCTTTTGTGACTGGATGACCACAAAGGGCCATAGTGAACCAAATGGAGCGGGAAAAGAGGTTCGAACTCTCGACCTATACCTTGGCAAGGTATCGCTCTACCAACTGAGCTATTCCCGCGTTTTGATCAATGCAA
>CAJAVE010000094.1 GCA_903945325.1 uncultured beta proteobacterium
GCTGCCAGGGCGCCCAGGGAGTGGCTGCGCGCCTCGGGGTGGACGCGCCGCGACAGCAGTACCGTGCAGGCGAAGGGTTGTTCTGCGGGCAGGTCCAGCCGGGCCAGCTCGGCCTGCCAGTAACGCCGGTCAAACGAGGCGTTGTGCGCCACCATGGGTGTGTCGCCCACAAAATGACTGGCCGCCGCCATCACCTCTGCTGCGGGCGGCGCGGCCTGGACCATGGCGTTGCTGATGCCGGTGAACGATTCGATGAAGGACGAAATCCGCACCCCCGCGTTCATCAGGCTCTGGAAACGCCCCACCACCTCGCCGCCCTCCAGCATCACGATGGCAATTTCCGTGGCGCGGTCGCCCATGGCGGGGGATAGGCCGGTGGTTTCGAAGTCGATGACGGCGATGCGGGTCATGGGGCAATTGTCCGGGATTGCAGATGCCAACTTCATGAAACCTGTCATTGAGACCGACTCATATCCATAATGGAACCGATGTTCTTTGCTGCCAGGGAAGGAGGCTAACCATGCTGAGCTGTAGAAGAGTCGCACTGCTACTGGCGTGCGTCACCAGTTGGGCCGCCTGTGCTTACGCTGAGCCAACCGCGCAAGTTCTTGCCAAGGGGCTGGAGCACCCCTGGGCGCTGGCGTTTCTGCCAGACGGCGCTTTTCTGGTGACAGAGCGCGGCGGGACTATGCGCGTAGTGCAGGCGGACGGTGCGATCGGTGCCCCGGTGCAAGGTGTGCCCGAAGTTGCTGCCGCCGGGCAGGGTGGTTTGCTCGACCTGGTGTTAGACCCCGCGTTTGCCGATAACCGGCGCCTGTATTTTTGCTATTCCCAGTCCTCGGCGGACAAGCAAGCCAACAGCACAGCGCTGGCGGTGGCCACACTGTCGCCCGATGCCAAACGGCTGGACAATGTAAAGAACATTTTTGTGCAAAAGCCGAAGGTCAAGAGCACGCTGCATTTTGGTTGCCGCATCGCCATTGCCCCGCGCGACGCGACCACCGCCACCGCCATGCTGTTTCTGACGCTGGGGGAGCGTTATCAGTACCGGGACGATGCCCAAAAGCTCGATAACCACCATGGCAAGGTCATTCGCGTTGGCACGGACGGCAGCATTCCGCGCGACAACCCGTTTGTCACAACCACCGGCGCCCTGCCTGAAATCTGGAGCTATGGGCACCGCAATCCGCAAGGCGCCGCGTTTGCCCCTGACGGCACGCTTTGGATGCATGAGCATGGACCCATGGGCGGCGACGAAATCAATCTGCCCAAAGCGGGTGCCAACTACGGCTGGCCACTGGTGAGTTTTGGGCGCAATTACAACTTTACGTCGGTGGGCGATGGCAAGACCCAAAGCGACGGCATTGAGCCCCCGATGCACTACTGGACGCCGTCCATCGCCCCGTCGGGCATGGCCTTTGTGACCAGCAAACGATATGGTTCTCAATGGGTTGGAAACCTCTTGGTGGGGTCGCTCAAGTTCACCCACCTGGCCCGACTACAACTGAAAGAACCCTTCAAAGGCCCGGTTCTGCGTGAAACCCGCTTATTGCCTGACCTGGGTGAACGGGTGCGCGATGTCCGCCAGGGACCTGACGGGCTCATCTACCTTTTGACCGACCACCCCAACGGACGACTGATCCGCCTCGTGCCGGCGCCTTGATTGGCGCTCAACGCGCGGGGCTCAATTGCAGTGGCCCATACCAAGCCTGCGCCTGGGTGCGCGTGTTGTCCGTATCCGTCATGATGGCGATGCCAATCAGGGCGCCGGGGGCCTCCTGAAAGGCATGTTCGAAATCGGATCGAATATTGCGTTCGTAATCGCGCCAATGGCGCAGCCCTGACGGACCAGACTCCACCGCCATCTTGCGAATCCGGTCGGTACGGGGGTTGATGATGACTGCGCCCTGGGCGCAGGTATTGCACCAGACGTACATCAAGGTGGCATAGGGCAGGGGCTCTCCGGTCAATGTCATGGAGAGCTCGGACAACATAGCGTTCTTCAGGGAGAAGCGTGACCGGTCACCGGCAAATGTCAGAATAACTCGGACTGGCGAATCATCGGTTTCCCGCAAAGCCATGTCTGCGGCATCAATCAATTGATTGACTTTCCAGGAAAACTTGACGGCCCCCAGGTCTCCCGGTTCAACGCGCATGTTGTGTCGCAACAGGCTGGCAGAGGTGTCGGCGAAAGCAGCAACAGCTTGTCGCTCGTCAATGCGAACGAAAGAAAACTCGGTTGGTGACTTGCCGGGCAGTTGGTAGTGCTGCCAGGTTTCAAAAAGAGGCAGCTTGAGGGCCATCTGATCGGATGCCGGTGAAACAACAGACGGATCGGCAGATGGCGCCTGGGAGGTGTTCGCCCGGTAGGTGGAGCATGCCGCCAGTTGGGCGATAACGAGCGTGAGCACCCCGTAGGCCCAGCTGCGGGGCCACGAAAGAGTCCTGGCAAGCATGCTAGGCATCGTTACCAGGTCAACCGCGCAGAATGTCCTGACTCGCGCGCAGGCTTGGCATCATTGCGCTTGCTGGATGCCTGACAGCAGCCAGCCCTGCGTGCCGGTACGCGACTTGACGAGGTGCCACATTTCATCGAACGGAGCGGCCTGTGCGCCCTTGCCTTCCCGAATCAGGCCGCTGAAGCGCACACTCACCACGTACCGGCTGGGCTCCTGCAGGACTTCGATCACGTCCGCTTCGACGCTGACAACCTCGGTTTGCTGCTCAGCCGCAACGTGCTCGGCGATATCCATCTGGATTTCGGCAAACATCTCTGGCGTGGTGAACTGGCGAATGTCGTCCAGATTGCCGGCATCGTTGGCGGCCTGCAAGCGAATGAACTGCACCTTGGCGTTTCGCACAAATCCGGGCACGTCGAAGTCGGCCGGTATGGTGGGCTGATTCAAGTTAGAGCCGATGGCCGAACCGATGCTGGACCCCGGCATGGCGACATCGTAAGGTTTGGAGACTTGCCCGGCACCACCCGCACCCGCTTGTGCGCCAGCGTATTGCATGCCAGCCGTACCGTTTGCAAGCGGTTGGCGTGCGGCGGCGCGCTTGCGCATGATGATTCCGATGACCACCATCACGGCCATGACCGCCAAACCGATCATCATCATGGATGCCAGTTCATCCCCGAAGCCAAAGTGGGAGGCCAAAGCGGCCAAACCCAAACCGGCCGCCAGGCCGGCCAAAGGTCCCATCCACGAACGCTTAGGCGCTGCTGCAGGCGCAGCGGCAGCCGCTCCGGCTGGGCTTTGTGCCGGCGTGGCGTCTGGCGCCTTTTGCGTGGTGGTCTGGCGCTGCATGCCCGATGACTTGCCGCCACCCAGGCGCTTGGCTTCGGCATCAACCGTTACCAGCGAAAGCCCAAGGGCCAAAACAATGGCCAATGATGAAAGAAATTTCACGTGTTTCTCCGATAAAAAAGAATGGATTCGCCCCACGCAGTGTGAACACTGCAGTCAGGCGGGAGCCAGCAAGGGCATCACTGGTCTCTCAGAGATGTGCAATTTAGTTGACTTATTCATTCGTGTAAAGTCGAATTTATTGATTTAACACTTCGAAAAAACGGAAGTAATGAGCCACTACAGCGAAATCGCCGTCGAAGTTTGCTTGCCCAAAGAACTGCCGTCCGAATCCGTGGACGCGCGCATCTTCAAACCCGGATGATGCGCGACAATGGCAGCTTCTTTGCCAGCTCACGAATAACCGCCTTGTCTTCGCCTTCTACTAACTTGACTCCGGACGCTGGGGACCCCGCTAGCAGTTCCACCAGCATGACGCCGCAAGAGCGCCGCTCCAGCGCGTCGCTGGCGATGATTTTCGCCTTTCGCATGCTGGGCCTGTTCCTGGTGTTGCCGGTGTTTTCGCTCGAAGCAAGCAAGTACCCCGGTGGAGACGATCCGGCTCTGGTGGGGCTGGCCATGGGCATTTACGGGCTGACGCAGGGCTTTTTGCAGATTCCGTTTGGCGTGGCGTCGGACCGCTTTGGCCGCAAGCGGGTCATGGTGATTGGGCTGGTGATATTTGCTGCGGGCGGCATTTTGGCCGCGCTGGCGCCCAATATGACCTGGCTGGTGGCCGGGCGTGCACTGCAAGGTGCCGGTGCCATTTCGGCGGCCATAACGGCCCTGCTGGCCGATCAGACGCGCGATGTGGTGCGCACCAAGGCCATGGCCATGGTGGGAGCCAGCATCGGGTTGATGTTTGCTATTTCGCTGGTGCTGTCGCCGCTGCTCAATTCCGTGCTGGGCTTGAGCGGCCTGTTTGCGTTGACGGCCGTGCTGGCAGTGTCCGGCATTGCCGTGGTGCTGTGGTGGGTGCCCGCCGAACCTGCCAAGCACGCCGAAGAGTTGCCTGCCAAACTGGGCGCCAGTCTGCTCAACGTACTGCGCCAACCGGCCTTGTTGCGGCTTAATTTTGGTGTCTTCATGCTGCATGCCGTGCAGCTGGCGATGTGGGTGGCGCTGCCGGCCATGCTGGTGCAGGCCGGATTGCCCAAAGACCACCACTGGTGGGTCTATCTGCCAGCGGTGCTGGGCTCGTTCTTCGTCATGGGGGCGACGCTGTTCCCGCTGGAGAAGCGTGGCTACCTGCGCGCCGTTTTTCTGTCGTCCGTTGGCCTGATTGCGCTGGTTCAGATCGGCCTGCTGGCGGTGTCGTCCGGCGAGACCACCATCACGTTGCTGGCGCTGTTGTTGTTTGTCTTCTTCTGTGGCTTCAACGTGCTGGAAGCCAGCCAGCCCAGCATGGCCTCGCGCATTGCACCTGCCGGTATGCGCGGCACGGCGCTGGGCGTGTACAACAGTTTGCAGTCGCTGGGCTTTTTCACCGGTGGTGCGCTGGGTGGCTGGCTGGTCAAGGCGTATGGCGCGCAGACGCTGTTTGGCGTGTGCGCGCTGGCCATGCTGGCCTGGCTGGTGGTGGCCTGGCCCATGCAGGCACCCAAAGCGCATACTGTTTCGCCAGCGCCCAAGCCCGTTTAAACTTGCCCCATTTCCGGCTCAGCCGCTAACCCATTAGGAACACCATGGCATCCGTCAACAAAGTCATTCTGGTCGGCAACTGCGGCCGCGATCCCGAAATCCGCTACCTGCCATCGGGCCAGGCGGTTGCCAACGTCAGCGTGGCAACCAGCACCCGGCGCAAGGACAAAAATACGGGCGAAAGCATTGAATCCACCGAGTGGCACCGCGTCACCTTTTACGACCGCCTGGCCGAAATTGCCGGCGAATATGTGCGCAAAGGCCGCCCCATTTACGTGGAAGGCCGCCTGAAATACGGCAAGTACACTGACCAGGCAGGTGTTGAGAAAAACACGGTTGACATCATTGCCACCGAGCTGCAGCTGCTCGGCGGGCGTGAAGGCATGGGCGGTCCCGGCGGTGAAGGTGACGAGGGCGGTGGCGCTCCGGCACCCCGGCGCATGGCCCCGGCAGCGGCTCCCCGTGCAGCCGCCGCTGCACCCGCAGCGCGTCAAGCACCGCCACCACGCCCGGCCAGCGGTTTTGATGACATGGATGACGATATTCCGTTTTGACACCGCATCCGAGTCGGTCTGTGATGAATTGAGTATTGGCGGCTGACTTGCCCAGACACGGCTTGGGAAGTCACACGACTGTGCTTCTGTTGCAATTCGATCGAGATGCGATTTTCGCGATTGAGCCACATTGTCAAGAAGAATCCAGCGTCTTGATGGCCGCCAGGCGGCGCAGCAGTTGCTGCAGCAGATCAGCCTGCATATCGCGGAACAGCAGCACCTCTTCGGCCTCCTTTGCCAGAACGGCAGACTCGTTGAAGCTGATGTCGCGCTGCTGTGAAATGTCAGTGGGGGCAATCAGTTCGCGGCCATCGGGGGTGCGCATGCGGAACTGGATGCGAATTTTGAGTTGAAACTCCCGCACCTGGCCGGACGCGTTGACGCCCACCACAATCTTTTCGCGCGCCTCCTGCAAGATGTCCACGATTACCTGTGGCGCCAATGTGCCCAGCGTTGGGGCCAATGGCACGACGGCCTTGCCGAAATATCGGATCAGGTCTGCCGCGACCAGACCATTCTTTTCCGGGGTGACAGCAAGCGTCTGGAACGCGAAGTTCGGCGCGACGCGCAGCTTGAACCCGCAACCCGCCATCAGTGCCGCAGTCAATGCGGCGGCGAAGGCGGCACGGCGGCGCATGATCATTTATAGAACCACATTGACCAGGCGACCCGGCACCACAATGACACGCTTGATCGGTGCACCCGCTGCAAACTGCAAAAAGGTGTCGTTTGCCAAAGTCAGTGCCTCGATTACCTCCCTGGATGCCCCCGAGGGCACCAGCACAGAACCGCGCAACTTGCCGTTAACCTGCAACATGAGCTCAATCTCGTCCTGCACCAGTGCCGCCGGGTCAACGACTGGCCATGCGGCGTCGAGCAGATCGCCTGTTGATTCGGCAAACCCCAACTCGCTCCACAGGGTGTGTGCAATGTGGGGTGTAGCCGGGTACAGCGTGCGCAACAGGATGGAGAAACTTTCCACCACGACCTCCAGCCCGCCGTTGTCATCCAGCGTTTTAAAGTCTTCCAGTGCATTGATCATCTTCATGGCACCGGACACCACGGTGTTGTATTGCATACGCTGGTAGTCGTAATCTACTTGCTTGAGTACGCTGTGGATTTCACGGCGGAGAAGTTTGGCTTCCTTGGAGAGTTCCAAGCCATTTATGCCTCCAGCCCCCGTCAAATGTGCGTGAGCAGCTATCAAATCCATAGTAGACAGCTTGACACCAAAGTTCCAGACGCGGCGCAAAAAGCGGTAACTTCCCTCCACGGACGCATCATTCCACTCCAGCGTGGCCTCGGGCGGCGCGGTGAACATGGTGTACAGGCGAGCCGTGTCGGCACCGTACTTCTCGATCAGATCCTGCGGGTCCACGCCGTTGTTCTTGGACTTGGACATGGTGCCCACGCCCTCATAGTCGATCAGCGTACCGACCGGCAGGTCGCCCACGGCCTTGATCAGGCGCGCACCGGTTATCTTGCCGGCCTCATCGAATACGTGCTCGACATCGGCTGGCCAGAAGTATTCTTTCCCGCCTTTGTCGCCCTTGCGGGAATAGATGTGATTCAGCACCATGCCCTGCGTGAGCAGCTTGGTAAAGGGTTCATCCACAGTGACCAGGCCCAGATCCCGCATCACCTTGGTCCAGAAGCGCGCGTAAAGCAGGTGCAGGATGGCGTGTTCAATGCCACCGATGTACTGGTCCATGCCGCTTCCGCCCGTGGCTTGTGACGGGTCGCGCATCCAGTAGGCTGTGCCCGCGCCCACCATGGCATCGCTATTCTTGGGGTCGCAGTAACGCATGTAGTACCACGAGCTGTCCACGAAGGTGTCCATCGTGTCGGTCTCGCGCCGCGCGGGCTTGCCGCACACGGGGCAAACCACACCGGCGTGGAAGCCCTCGTGTTTGTGCAATGGGTTGCCGGAACCGTCGGGCACGCAGTCTTGCGGCAGGACCACGGGCAGGTCTTTTTCGGGCACCGGTACCGCACCATGCTCGGCGCAATGGATGATGGGAATGGGCGTGCCCCAATAGCGCTGGCGGCTCACGCCCCAGTCGCGCAGGCGCCAGGTGGTCTTCTTCTCGCCCAGGCCCTTGTGCTCCAGGGCAGCGGCGACAGCATCCACCGCATCGGCACAGGACAGGCCGCTATAGACATCAGAGTTGACCGTGACACCGCGCTGTTTGTCGCCGTACCAGTCCTGCCACTGGTCATGCTCGTAGGTTAGGCCGTCGATGTGCACCACATCGTCAATGTGCAGACCGTATTTCTTGGCGAACGCAAAATCCCGCTCATCGTGGGCGGGAACGCCCATGACCGCGCCGTCCCCGTAGCCCATGAGCACGTAATTGCCAACCCAGACGTCGACCGGCTCGCCAGTCAGCGGGTGGGTCACCTGCAAACCCGTTGGCATGCCCAGCTTTTCCTTGACGGCCAGTTCGGCTTCGGTGGTGCCTCCGGCTTTGCACTCTTCAATAAAGGCGGCCAGTTTGGTGTTGGTGCGCGCTGCGTGCATGGCCAGTGGATGCTCGGGAGCCACCGCGCAGAAGGTCACACCCATGATGGTGTCGGCCCGGGTGGTGAACACGTACATGCGACCGCCGTCAATCAACGCGCCATCGTCGCCCTCGATATCGTGGGTGAACGCGAAGCGCACGCCACTGGACTTACCGATCCAGTTTTCCTGCATCAGCTTGACGCGTTCGGGCCAGCCCGGCAGGCCGGTCTGGACATGGTCCAGCAACTCTTGTGCGTAATCCGTGATCTTGAGGTAATACCCCGGGATTTCACGCTTCTCGACGGTGGCGCCGGTGCGCCAGCCCTTGCCATCAATCACCTGTTCGTTGGCCAGCACGGTTTGGTCCACCGGGTCCCAGTTGACGACCTGGGTTTTCCGGTAGGCAATGCCCTTTTCCAGCATCTTCAAAAACAGCCACTGGTTCCATTTGTAGTAACTGGGGTCACAGGTGGCAACCTCGCGGCTCCAGTCGATGGCAAGCCCCATGGCCTGCATCTGGCCCTTCATGTAGGCAATGTTCTCGTAGGTCCACTTCGCAGGCGGTACCTTGTTCTTCAACGCGGCGTTCTCGGCAGGCAGGCCGAATGCGTCCCAGCCCATGGGCATGAGCACGTTGTGGCCATTCATGCGCAGATAGCGCGCGAGCATGTCGTTGATGGTGTAGTTGCGCACATGACCCATGTGCAGCTTGCCGCTGGGGTAGGGCAGCATGGAGCAGGCGTAGAACTTTTTCTTGAGCTGGCCTTGCGCGTCGCGTGCGTCTTCGTTCACGCGGTAGGCGTTCTTTCCGCTCCACAGCGGCTGTGCCCAATGGTCTTGAGCCGATTTTTCGATGGCCAGGTGTTGGTATTTGTCGTGCATGGGTGAGTTTGCGGCCAAAACGCCGCCTGATGAAGTGCTTGCACGGATTTTAGGCGCTTCGCCTCCTACGGAACACCGAGCCACTGGCTATTTGACGCTACGCAGCGGCTCGGCAACAAAGCCGATGCGGTGCAACCCCGCCTGGTGGGCGAGGCCCATGACCTCTACAACACGCCCGTAAGGCACTGTGGCGTCGGCCCGCAGGCGCAACTCGGTGTCAGAATGCTGTTCTGCCGCTTGTCGCAGGGCTACAGACAAGGCCTGTGTATCCAGGAGCCGGTCGTTGATAGAGGTTTGTCCGATGGGGTCAATCGTCAGCGTCAGGAAGCGCGGGGCTTTGAGCCCCACCGCTGCCGGTGTAGTCGGCAAGTCCACTTTGACCGCGCTGACCAGCAGGGGCGCGGTGATGATGAAGATGACCACAAGCACCAGCATTACATCCACCAGCGGGGTCATGTTGATCTCGCTCATGGGCTGTGGACCCGCAGTGCGTTCGAGGCGACCGAATGTCATATGGCCCCCACGCACCGCCACTGCGTGGGTCGCTGCCCCCCAGGGGGGCTAACTCGCCTTGAGGCGGCCCGGCGGCGAGTTGTGCTCATGGTGATGTCAACAGTTCGCGCAGATCACGGGCAAAACCTTCCAGGTCGGCTTCAATGCGGCCGATATAGCGACCCAGCACGTTGTAGCCCAGTACGGCAGGAATGGCCACAGTCAAACCAGCGGCGGTCATGATGAGCGACTCACCCACCGGCCCGGCTATCTTGTCGATGCTGATTTGTCCCGCGCCAGAAATACCGATCAGAGCATGGTAGATGCCCCAAACCGTACCCAGCAAACCCACGAACGGTGCAGTTGCGCCAACCGTAGCCAGCAGAACCTGCCCCGATTGCAACTTGAGCAGCACGGCGTGCAGCGCGTCGCGCAACAGACGCGTGAGTTGTTGGGAGCGGTCGCCCGCACCTGCCAGTGTTCCCGCTGTGGTGACTTGGGTTGACTCGACCAGCGGGCTGACCAGACCTTCGCGGTCAAAGTGGCGCAGGCCACGCAAACCCTCTTCAAGATTGGCGGCCTGCCAGAAAGCACCGATGCTGCGCGCTACATCGCCGTGAGCGCGCAACAGCAACCAGGCCTTCCAGAGGATCACGACCCAGCTGCCAATCGACATGGCCAACAGGACCAGTGCAACGCTGGCACCCACCGCGTCACTTTGGCGCAGCAGGTCCCATCCGTTCATCGCAAGCCCAACACGTCAAACATGTCATACAAGCCAGCCTTCTGGCCAGCCAGGAAACGCACGGCGCGCAAACTGCCCTGCGCATAGGTAGCCCGACTGGACGACTTGTGACTGATTTCGATGCGCTCGCCAATTCCTGCAAACAGCACCGTGTGGTCGCCGACAATGTCACCGCCACGGATGGTGGCAAATCCAATCGATGAGGGATCCCGCTCGCCGGTCACACCCTCCCGGGCGTACACCGCGCAGTCTTTCAGGTCACGTCCCAGGGCATCGGCAATGACCTCGCCCATCTTCAGCGCAGTGCCAGATGGCGCATCGATCTTGTGCCGGTGGTGTGCCTCAATGATTTCGATGTCGTAGCCGGTGGACAAGGCCTTGGCCGCCATTTCCAGCAACTTGAGCGTGACGTTGACGCCCACGCTCATATTCGGAGCCATGACAATGGCCATGTCTTTCGCCAGTGTGGCAATTTCCGCCTTTTGCTCGTCGGTGAACCCGGTGGTACCAACAACGGCAGCAACCCCCAGTTCACGACAAATCTTGAGGTGCTGCAGCGTACCTTCAGGGCGTGTGAAATCAATCAAAGCAGCACTGCCCTTCAAGCCATGCTTCAGGTCCGAGGTAATGGCAATGCCCGTGGGCTTGCCCAACAAGGCACCTGCATCCTGACCAATAGCCGGGTTGCCCGCCACATCCAGAGCGCCGGACAACGTGCAGTCATCGGCAACGCGGATGGCATCAATCAACATTTGTCCCATGCGGCCTGATGCCCCGGCAACGGCAATCTTGTACATCATGTCAAAGGTCTTTCGATGCGACGTCTCAAGGACGCGTTCTTTCGAGCGGGGGGTAATCGATCGGCACAACCAATGCAGCGGCAGACGGTGCCGCCGCTTTGGTCGAGATAGGGTACTTTTGCAATGCCTCGGGAGAGGCTTCCAGCACCGGCTTCGCACCCGATGAAGATTGAACCTGGAGAGTAGCCACAAATTCTGCTTCGCTGGGCAAATCATCCGCTTCGATGCGATCCAAAACGTCACTCCTGAAAAACAATGACACTTTGCGTGCTTGCGACGGTACGCCCTGGCGTCTCAATGTGAACACATAGTCCCACCGGTCGGCGTGAAAAACACTCACCAGCAACGCCGTACCGAGCATGTCACGCACCTGTGCTTTTTGCATGCCAGGCTTCACCAAAGCTAACTGTTCACGGGTTACGACATTGCCTTGCACAATGTCACTTTTGTAGGGTGAGACGATGCCAGCGATTCGGGTACTAGCCCCATCCAGGCTACTACAGCCGCCAAGGCCCAGCATCGCAAGGGCTAGCAGGGTCGAACAAAGGCGGTTGCAATGAAGGTCAGACATGGGAAGTTGCGCAAGCTATGATCGCAAGATTGTAGCGGTTGAGCACCGCTAGCCCTCCTGAGCAAACCCGGTGGAAAGATGCCCATGACCAACATCAACGAACTAAAAAGCACCGGACTCAAGGCCACGATTCCCCGTCTGAAAATCCTGGAAGTCTTTCAGCGCAGCACGCAGCGCCATCTCACCGCTGAAGATGTTTTTCGGGTACTGCTACAGGAACGCTCTGATGTAGGGCTGGCCACGGTCTACCGGGTACTGACCCAGTTTGAGCAGGCCAGCATCTTGAGCCGTAGCCATTTTGAAAGCGGCAAAGCGGTGTATGAACTGAACGAAGGCCAGCACCATGATCATCTGGTTTGTCTGGACTGCGGAAAAGTAGAGGAGTTTTTTGACGCAGAAATCGAGAACCGCCAGAACGCCGTCGCGAAGGCTAAGGGGTTTGCAATTTCTGACCACGCATTGAGCCTGTACGCAAACTGCACCAAGGACCAGTGCCCGAATCGGGCCAATGCACAACAAGAGCGCATCGCCGTACTACGTTAGAGCCCGTCAGTGGCCCTGTGCCATGGCCTTGCGATGGCGCTCGACAAACTCCTGGTACGTGTCAATGCCCCGCAGTTGCAAAATGGTGTTGCGAACAGCGGCCTCCACCAGCACCGCGATATTACGACCCGCCACAACCTGAATGATGACTTTTCGTACCGGAATGCCCAGTATGTCCTGGGTCAGGGGCTCATAAGGAATGCGTTCATATTCCCGCTCAAGCGTTTCGCGCCGCACCAGATGTACGATGAGCTTGAGACGCATCTTGCGTCGAACCGCCGTCTCGCCAAAAATGCCACGGATGTCCAGCAACCCGATACCTCGAACTTCGAGCAAGTTCTGAAGGAGTTCAGGACAACGCCCCTCGATAGTGGTCTGGTTGATGCGGTACAGGTCAACAGCGTCGTCGGCCACAAGGCCATTGCCACGGGAAATCAACTCCAGACCCAACTCGCTCTTCCCCAACCCCGACTCACCAGTAATGAGCACACCCAAACCCAGAATGTCCATGAAGACACCGTGCATCGATGATCGGTCAGCAAAATGCTTGGACAGGTAAGCCCGAAGCACGTCGATCACAAACGAAGACGGCTCCTGTGTAGCGAACATCGGAATCTGGGCACGCTCACACATTGACAGCAAAGCCTGCGGCGCTAATTGGGCGTCCGCCAGCACCAGAACCGGAGGCTCCAGCGTCACGATACGGGCTATGCGACGGGCACAGTCTTCGGACGTGGCGTTGGTGATGTAGGCGATTTCGCGCTCACCCAGAATTTGCACGCGATAGGGGTGGATGTAATTGAGATAGCCAACCAGATCCGCTCCAGAACGCGCTGCACGAACCGCAACTTCGTCAAAGCGCCTCTCTGAGGCACCCAGACCCGCCACCCACTCCCAGTGCAAACGGGAGCGAAACTCCTCGAAAAGGACATCGGCGCTAACAACGGTTGGTTTCACTGCAACTGCCTGTTTGGGTGCCTGATCAGACCAATTGAGCGGACTGCCATCCTGCGATCAAGGCATATAGCTGGCCAGAGTCGGTACTGGAAAATAGTTTTACACGCAAGTCCGCATCGCTGAGCATCTCGGCGATTTCAGACAGAATCTCAAGATGTTTTTGTGTTGCCGCTTCGGGGACCAGCAAAAAAATTAGTAATCCAACAACTAGATCATCGGGGGCATCAAATCCAATGGGGGTAGCCAATTGAAACACCGCAGCCATGGGCGCTTTCAGCCCCTTGATTCGACCGTGCGGTATGGCAACGCCATGCCCTAAACCTGTTGATCCCAGGCGTTCACGCGAAAAAAGGCTATCCGTCACCAGGGCACGGCTGAGTCCATGCAGATTTTCAAACAGCAAACCCGCCTCTTCGAAGGCCCGCTTTTTGCTGGTAACTTCTACTTGAGCCAGCACTTGCGCGGGCATCAGAATACTGGCTAGTCGGTTCATAGTGTGGACAGATTATGCACAAAAAAACCGCCCTTCTGAGGCGGTCTTCTGTCATAAAAATCCACCAGTGGTTACATCAAACGCTTGGGAGCGCTATGGTGATGATCCTGTAGGCGATCCTTGTGACGCACGACCTGGCGGTCCAGCTTGTCCACCAACTCATCCACCGCCGCGTAAAGATCCTCATGGGAACTTTCGGCAAACATGTCACTGCCTTTGACATGAATGTTGCACTCGGCACGCTGCCGTCGTTCCTTTTCCTTTTGCTTCTCTACGGTGAGGAGTACCTTGACATCGACCACCTGGTCAAAATGCCGCATGATTCGATCGAGCTTGGTCGTAACATAACTACGCAGGGCCGGGGTAACTTCAAGATGGTGACCGCTGATCGTCAAATTCATAAAAAGCCTCCAATTGCTCTCGGGTTAAAAATCTTGCCGACACGGATGGGCAAGAACAGAAACCAAAAATTTACACGTTTTTTTGATTGCCGTGAAATCACTATGCGCCCGAATGTAGGGAATTGCAATGCCTTTTTAGTGCCGCACTGCAGCAATTTGTTACTGACCATGCGCGCACCGTGTCGCGCACAAAGTCCATCTGTCCAATGCGATAATTTGAAAGGGACAACTATTGGAGAGCATGGTTTGGACTCCCAAGCGCACCGGTAGCTTTCCTGTTGAATTGGAGTCGGATTTCAATAGCTGGATAGCTTTTTCAATACACAATTGTTCGCAATGAACAGTTGAAATCTGACCCGATTGAATCGCAATGCTCAATATTTTTACGCTTGCCAACGGACGTCTCTTCCAGGAAGAGATTGAGTCACTCGAAGAGCTCTCACAGTTCCAACCCATCTGGGTGGACCTGGAGTCACCGACGGTTGAAGAGAAGCGCTGGGTCAAACAGTACTATGGCCTGTCTATTCCTGAAGATGCAATGGACGAAGACATTGAAGAGTCCGCGCGTTTTTACGAGGAAGACAACGGTGAGTTGCATATTCGCAGCGACTTTTTGGTGGCCGACGATGACGAACCCCGTACGGTGCGGGTCGCCTTCATCTTGAACCAGGTTAACGACGAACTGAAGAGCAAAGGCGTGCTGTTTTCCATCCACGACGAAGACGTGCCCGTCTTTCGCCTGTTGCGCATGCGCGCGCGCCGGGCACCCGGACTCATCGAAGATGCCAAAGAAGTTCTGCTCAAATTGTTTGATGCCGATGCAGAATATTCAGCCGATACGCTGGAAGGTATTTATGACGAGCTGGAAAAGGTCAGCACCAAGGTACTTTCAGGCGATGTAACGGATGCGCTGGCAAGTGAAGTGCTGGGGGCCATCGCGCGCCACGAAGACATGAACGGACGCATTCGACGCAACGTTATGGATACGCGGCGTGCAGTGAGTTTCATGATGCGCAGCAAGATGCTCAATGGCGAACAGTTTGAGGAAGCACGTCAGATTCTGCGTGACATCGACTCATTGGACTCCCACACCGCCTTCCTGTTCGACAAGATCAACTTTTTGATGGATGCCACCGTCGGCTTCATCAATATCAACCAGAACAAGATTATCAAGATCTTCTCAGTAGCCAGTGTGGCGCTGCTGCCACCCACCCTTATTGCCAGCATTTACGGCATGAACTTTCAATACATGCCCGAACTGGCCCAGACGTGGGGATACCCGTATGCGTTGTTGCTCATGGGTGCCAGCGCACTGGTGCCTATGTGGTACTTTCGCAGGCGTGGTTGGCTGAAATAAGGGCCTGACGCAAATGAACGTCAATGGGCAAGCTTACCGAACTATCTGGCTGAAGCCTGGTGATGATCGCGTCGTGCAGGTCATCAACCAGGTCAAGCTGCCTCACATTTTTGAAGTCAATGAACTTGCCAGCGTTGAAGACGTTTGCCGCGCCATTCGCGACATGACCGTGCGCGGTGCGGGCCTCATTGGAGCCAGCGCTGCCTACGGTATGTATTTGGCCTGTCTGGAGGCGCCAGAGAATGGTTTCAACGATGCCCTGCGACGCGCGGGTGAATCCCTCAAAGCAACCCGTCCGACTGCTGCCAACCTGGCATGGGCCGTTGACAGAATGCTTGGTGCCATTGGCGAAGGAAATTCCTACAGCGATTGTGGCAAGCTTGCCCGGCTAGCGGCTATGACCATTGCTGACGAAGATGCAGCCCATTGCCGAAGGATTGGCTCCCATGCATTGCCCATCATCACGGCCATTGCAAGTCAAAAAAGGGGGCAGCCAGTCAACATCCTGACACATTGCAATGCAGGTTGGCTGGCTTTTGTTGACGTGGGCTCAGCGACTGCTCCGATCTATACAGCACACGATGCCGGAATCCCCGTCCACGTATGGGTTGACGAAACCCGGCCACGCAACCAAGGTGCGAGCCTGACTGCATGGGAGTTGAGCCAACACGGCGTGCCCCATACGCTGATTGCAGACAACGCTGGTGGCCATTTGATGCAACACGGACTGGTTGACCTGGTCATCACCGGCGCTGACCGCGTGACCCGCAACGGTGACGTTGCCAACAAGATTGGCACCTACCTCAAGGCACTGGCGGCCCATGACAACCACATCCCGATGTACGTTGCACTGCCGTCATCGACCTTTGACTTTGCATTGCGCGATGGGGTCAACAGCATTCAAATCGAAGAACGCGATGGTGATGAGGTCCGCTACATGACGGGGCAAACCGAGACTGGAGCGATCGAATCGGTCCGCATTTGCCCACCAACGACTGCTGCGCGCAACTGGGGATTTGATGTGACTCCCGCACGGCTCATCACCCACTTGATATGCGAGCGTGGTCTTTGCGATGCCACCGAGGAGGGGATCCTGTCGCTCTTTCCTGAGCAGCGATGAGGGTGGAACATATGGATGACGGATACATCAAATTCCGTAGCGAGCGCCGGGACGGAGCCGTCACAGTGTCTGCCATGCTTCATGAACTGAACCAGACTCGGACCAGCCTGTTTGACCTGAGCCTGATTGGCGTTTATGCCAACGGGGTTGGCTACGGCAACCTCAGTGTCCGCACCAATGGCAGCCAGTTCATAGTCACGGCCAGTGCCACAGGTGGCATACGCACCCTGGGTAACGAGCACTATTGTTTGGTAGAGGAGTTTTCGGCCGACCAGAACTATGTGCGATCAGTGGGGCCACTTCCTGCATCATCTGAAGCGATGACACACGGCGCTATCTATGCTGCCAATCCGACAGTACGCTGCGTGATCCATGTGCATTGCCGCCAGATGTTTAACTACTGTTTGGCCAATGGCCATTTGACAACGCCCGCCAACATTCCGTACGGCACGCCCTCAATGGCACACGCCGTGTCGACTTTGGTTGTTGCACAGCACGCACTTCCCGTACTATTTGCGATGGCCGGGCATGACGAGGGAATCGTCGCTTACGGGGCAGATGTTGCATCCCCCCACACTCTATTGCTCAACGAACTGCATAGATCAAAGACACCATGACAAAGATCGGAATCATCGGCGGGAGCGGTCTGGACAACCCGGACATTTTGGAGCGTCCGGTTGATCAAGCACTCACAACACGGTGGGGCGATCCATCGACCCACCTAAAACACGGAAAGATCGCCGGAGTCGATGTCGTCCTGTTGGGTCGCCACGGGCGCGAACACACCATCACGCCAACGCATGTCAACTACCGCGCCAACGTCCAAGCCTTGAAAGACTCGGGATGTACGCACATCCTGGCAACCACGGCGGTGGGCTCCCTGCGTGAAAACATCGGCCGGGGCGATCTCGTTATTCTTGACCAGTTCATTGACTTCACCAAGCAGCGCACCATGAGTTTTCATGAGGCTTTTGCACCCCATCAGCCGGTCCACACACCGATGGCCGACCCATTTGATCGCCACTTGCGGGCCATTCTGATCGGTCTATGCAGTCAGCGCGCCCATCGATTTCACGATTGTGGAACGGTGGTCACCATCGAAGGTCCCCGCTTTTCGACACGGGCTGAATCCAGAATGTTTCGGGCCTGGGGCGCCGACGTCGTCAATATGTCGGTCGCCACTGAGGCTGCGCTGGCTAACGAGGCAGGGATTCCTTATGCTGCGGTAGCCATGAGTACGGACTACGACTGCTGGAAGACCGATGAAGAGCCGGTAAGTTGGGACGCCATTCTGCACGTATTCAACAACAATGCAAAGAAGGTCACCGGCTTACTCGTTGATGCGATCCCGCTCATCGCACAGGGCAGCCGTGAAAAGGCATGACCTATAGCCAACTGATTGGGCGTCTCAAAAAAAAGCGGCCCGCAGGCCGCCAGCTTGAACCCGGTCCCTGCCACTACTTGTCACGCAATTCACGGCGCAGGATCTTGCCCACCGGTGTCTTGGGCAACTCGACACGAAACTCGATCACTTTGGGCTGCTTGTAGCCGGTCAGATTTTCCTTGCAGAAGCTGCGAACATCCTCCTCGCTCAAATTGGGATCCCTTTTAACGATAACCAGTTTGACGGCCTCGCCTGATTTGGCATCAACAACACCGACGCAGGCGCACTCCAGCACGCCAGGCATCTGAGCGACCACATCTTCGAGTTCAGTGGGGAAGACATTGAAACCACTGACCAGAATCATGTCCTTCTTGCGGTCCACAATCTTGAAGAAACCGCGCGCGTCGACTACCCCCACGTCACCGGTCTTGAAAAAACCGTCAAAAGTCATGACCTTGGCTGTCTCGTCGGGACGCTGCCAGTACCCGGCCATGACCTGAGGACCGCGGATCGCAATTTCGCCCGACTGGCCAGCCGCCACCTCATTGCCGTCATCGTCGAGCAGTTTCATGTAAGTGTTTGGCAACGGCACGCCAATGGTGCCGGTGTATTCGGTGGCAGTTACCACATTGCAACTGGCGGAAGGAGACGTCTCGCTCAGACCATAGCCTTCGCAAATGGGGCACCCCGTCTTTTCAAACCACAGCTTGGCCACGCCACTCTGAACAGCCGTTCCACCGCCCACCGACACCTTGAGGTGGCTCCAGTCGACCGTATTGAAATCAGGGTGATTGGCCAGCCCGTTGAACAAGGTGTTCACGGCGGGGAATGAGTGGATCACATGCTTGCTGAGCTCTTTGAGCACGCCCGGAATGTCGCGTGGATTGGGAATCAGGATCAGCTTGCCCCCCGTGCGCATGGACAGCATCATGCCCACGGTGAACGCAAAAATATGGTACAGCGGCAACGCACAAACACCCGTGGGCTGTTCATTGGCCGGTATCTTGCTCATGACAGGGCTGTTCCAGACCTCCGATTGCAAGACGTTGGCGACCACATTGCGGTGCAACAGGACAGCCCCCTTGGATACACCCGTCGTGCCACCGGTGTATTGCAACACGGCAACATCATCGGCCTTGATGTCGGGCCGTTTGAACGGCGCCTTGGTTCCCGTGGCAATGGCGGCGTTGAACCGCACTGCCTCAGGCAAGTTGTAGGCTGGCACCATCTTCTTGACATTTCGCACCACGTAGTTGACCAGCATACCCTTGAGAAAGCCCAACTGGTCACCCATCGAACACAGCACCACATGTTTGACCGGCGTTGCCGCAAGGCACTTCTCCAGCGTGGTGGCGAAATTCTCAATGATGACGATGACCTTGGCGCCGGAATCCTTCAATTGATGCTGCAGTTCGCGTGGCGTGTAGAGCGGATTAACGTTCACAACAACATAACCTGCACGCAAAATGCCCGCCACCACCACAGGGTATTGGGGCACATTGGGCATCATGATGGCAACACGGTCGCCCTTGGACAGGCCCAAGCTCTGCAAATAGGCGGCAAATGCCTGGCTCAAACTATCGGTCTGGGCATAGGTCACATCCTTGCCCATGAAGTGGTAGGCCACCCGATTGGCGAACTTTTTGAAGCTTTCCTCCATCAGCGCCACGAGCGAAACGTACGCTGCAACATCAATATCGGCGGCTACGCCTTTGGGGTAACTATTGAGCCAAATCCGGTCTGTCATGCTTGCTATCCCAACGTTGATGTAACCAGCCATTTTGCCGTTCAACACCGAAGGAAAGTACCCCAGACTTCCTTGGTGTTTTCCCTAGTCAAAACGGGAAGCCTCAGGCCTTCAGCACAGTGAACACTTCATCCAGCATTTTCTTGGCATCGCCAAACAGCATCCGGTTGTTCTCTTTGTAGAACAGCGGGTTATCCACGCCTGCATAGCCCGACGCCATGCTGCGCTTCATGACAATGGAAGTCTTGGCCTTCCAGACCTCAAGCACTGGCATGCCGGCGATTGGGCTATTGGGGTCGTCCTGCGCACCGGGATTCACGATGTCGTTGGCACCAATCACCATAACCAGATCGGTTTTCGGGAAATCATCGTTGAGCTCGTCCATTTCGAAAACGATGTCATAGGGCACCTTGGCCTCGGCAAGCAGCACATTCATGTGTCCGGGCATACGTCCCGCTACCGGGTGAATGCCAAAACGGACATTCACTCCCTTTTCTCGCAGCAGTTTGGTGATCTCATAGACTGTGTGCTGGGCTTGCGCCACCGCCATGCCGTAGCCAGGAACAATAATTACGCTCTTGGCTTCGCGCATCAGCTCGGCAGTTTCTGCGGCAAGAATCGGAAAGACCTCTCCGGCGGGCTGCGCCGGGCCACCAGTGGGCGCGGGCGCGGCGCTGGCCGTACCAAAGCCACCGGCGATGACACTGATGAAGCTGCGCGCCATGGCCTTGCACATGATGTAGGACAGAATGGCACCGCTGGAACCCACCAAGGCGCCGGTCACGATCAAGAGGTCATTCGATAACATAAACCCGGTGGCCGCAGCGGCCCAGCCGGAGTAGCTGTTCAGCATGGAGACTACCACCGGCATGTCGGCACCGCCAATGGCCATCACCATATGGATACCAAACAGCAATGCGATCACGGTCATCACCATCAGCGGCATCATGCCTTCGTCAATGCTGTGGGCATTCATGAATGCGCGACCAAACCAGATCACCACCAGCAGACCCACCAAATTCAGCCAGTGGCGCCCCGGTAGCAGCAGGGGGTTACCGCCGATGCGACCCGACAACTTGCCAAACGCCACAATAGAACCAGAGAACGTAACCGCACCGATCAGAATGCCGATGTAGATCTCCATTTCATGGATCGACTTGGCCGCTCCGACAAAGCCCTTGGAAGCCTCTGGGTCGATGAAGGTGGAGAAACCCACCAACATGGCTGCCAGGCCCACCATGCTGTGCATCAGCGCAACCAACTCGGGCATCTGCGTCATCTGCACGGTTTTGGCGGCGTACAAGCCAATGCCGCCACCAATGAGCATGGCACCAATAATCCAGGGGATACCTGCGCCCGTGACCTGGGGGCCGAACACAGTGGCCAGTACGGCAATGGTCATACCGATCATGCCGTAAAGGTTGCCACGCAGGGCGGTTTGTTGGTTGGACAA
>CAJAVE010000095.1 GCA_903945325.1 uncultured beta proteobacterium
GCGCGCGGCCTCACGCTGTTTGATGTGGCACGTGGCCGGGTGGAGAAAGACCTGGCCCAGTGGCAAGGGCTGTGTCACTGGCTTGACACGTGAACGCAGCTTGGCACCCTACAGTGCCTTCATGAAAATTTTCCAAACCCTTGCAGAGTTGCCGCCCCTGGTCGGGCAGGAACTTGTCGTCAGCGACTGGATCACCATTACGCAGGAGCAGGTCAACCTGTTTGCGCAGGCCACTGGTGACCACCAGTGGATTCACGTGGACGTGGAGCGTGCCCAAGCCGGGCCGTTCGGCGCGCCGATTGCGCACGGTTTTTTCACCCTTTCTTTGTTGCCCCGATTCTTTGAGTCGTCAGTGCGCATTGAACAGACTCGAATGGGAGTGAACTATGGCCTCAACAAGGTTCGTTTCATTGCGCCAGTTCCGGTAGGTAGCCGTCTACGCGCGCGCATGAAACTGCTGGCATGTGGCCCGATTGACAACGGTGGCATGCAAATGACATGGGAAGTGACGATTGAGCGCGAGGGCGCGACCAAGCCGGTGTGCATCGCCGAGTCAATCGCGCGCCACTACCCCTGAAACCCGGTCTGCCGCCAAGCCTCGAATACCGTCACTGCGACGGCGTTGGACAGGTTTAGGCTGCGCTGACCCTCGACCATGGGCAGTTTCAGACATTGCTGGGGCGTAAAGTGGGCGCGTACAGCCTCCGATAAGCCCCGTGTCTCGGCACCAAAAACCAGCCAGTCACCCCGTTGAAATGTAGTCTGGAACACCTGACCATTGCCCTTGGTCGTCAACGCAAACATGTGCTCGGGTGCGGGACGTTGTGATTCCAGAAAAGCCTCCCAATTGGCATGCCGATGCAGAGTGGCGTACTCGTGGTAGTCCAGCCCGGCGCGGCGCATGTGTTTGTCGTCCATCGAAAACCCCAAAGGCTCGATCAGATGCAACTGACAACCCGTGTTGGCTGCCAGGCGGATGATGTTACCCGTATTGGGTGGAATCTCGGGTTCGATCAGGACGATATGAAACATGGGCCGTATTGTCGCGGCTTACTCGGTGCGCGCCAGTACCAGGGCGGTGATGTGGGCAGCTCCCGCTTGTCGCAGCGCCAGGGCTGCGGCGTGCAGCGAGGCGCCACTCGTCATGACGTCGTCTAGCAACACAATGCGACGCTGGGCTATCCGGTAGGTTTGCAGTGGATCAACTGCATAGGCGTGTTGTACCGCTTGCAGCCGCTCGCTGCGGGCCAGGGTTCTTTGTGGTGGCGTATCGACCATGCGCAGCAACACGCCGTGGGCTATTTTGGACGCATCGAGTGCACAAGCCAACACGTGTGCTTGGTTGTAACCCCGCTCCTGCAAGCGCTGGCGTGACAGTGGCATGGGAACCAGAACGTCTGCTGCGTCCAGCGCTGGTTCCACCCAAGGAGATGAGCGCAATAGTTGGGCAAAAGTCTGTGCCCATCCGGTGTACTGTCTGAATTTGAAATCAGCCACTAACCGGGACCAGGGGTAGGCATACGGCACAGCAGCCAGGCATGCGTCCAACGGTGGAGGCGTCACGATGCAGGCGCCACATTGGCGCACGCCTGTCTGTACAGGCAGCGCGCAGGTCAGGCATCGGTGGGTCGGTTGGGCAAACGCGCCGACACAGGCTTCGCAGACCGGCTGCGACGGCCACGCATGGCAAACCGCGCACTGGCTGGGAATGCGTAGTGATATCCCTTGAACGAGTTGACGAAACACCCTGCCAATATACTCGTGGCGCTCAAGCCTTTACCCGTCCATCTGCTATGTCGTACCCAATGCCTCCCACCATTTCGCCCATTGCCGCCGCGCGTTGGGCGCGTGCGTTGCCCGACGCATCGCCTTGGCTGCACGAAGAGGTTGCTCGCCGCATGGAAGAGCGCTTGCAGTGGATGAAACTCAAACCCCGCAAGTGGGTGCACTGGGAGCCACTACGTGGTGGTCAGCAAGCGCACGAACTGTTAGTGAACCGCTACCCCAAGTCCGAGTGTTACGTGGTGCACGGCATGGATGAATACACCCTGTCGGCCAAACGGCGATTGGCCCCGGCGTGGTTCAGTCTGTCTCGCTGGCTGGGTCCGGCGTTGCATTTTGGTGAACCTGCGCATCCTGCGGAGATGCTCTGGGCCAATATGGCACTGCACATGGCGGCGGACCCGCAGGGCTTGATCGCGCAGTGGCATCAGCTGCTAGCGGCCGACGGGTTTTTGATGTTCTCCTGTTTGGGACCCGACACGCTGCGGGAGTTGCGTGCAGTCTATGCCGCCAAAGGTTGGCCGCCGGCTTCGCACGCATTTACCGACATGCACGACTGGGGCGACATGCTGGTGAATGCGGGGTTTGCCGAACCCGTGATGGACATGGAGCGCATCACCTTGACCTTTGCAACCGCTGAGCGACTTCTGGTGGAGTTGCGTGAGCTGGGGCGCAACCTGCACCCGCGCCGTTTTGGGGCGCTGCGTGGCCGGGCCTGGCATGCGCAACTGCTGACGGCGTTGTCACAATTGGCCCAGCCGGGTGACGATGGGCAATTGCGCCTGACTTTCGAGGTGGTCTACGGCCACGCATTCAAGGCTCCGCCAAGAATGACCGTGGGGCCAGAGATTAGGGTTTCTCTGGATGAAATGCGCGCTACTTTGCGCAAGGTCAAGAAAAATGACGCTTTCGATTGACTTTGGGGCTTGACACGCTGCGTCGAGTCTGATTTTTGCCGGGGTGGGTGGGCTACAATAAATGCCAAACCGAGTTCTGGCCCTCCTTGTCTGTGCGTCGCCTACAGCACGTACGAGACACGGATTCGGCACTGTTCAATCTGATTCGACGAAGAAATGACCAAGATGAAGAGCATTTTCAAACCATTGGCGTCACTGCTACTCGCCATTTGTGCATGGGCTGGCACTGCTGCCTTCACACTGGCGCATGCGGTCAACGATCTGCCAGGTGGTCCCGCAGTGAATCAGTTGAACCTGCACCCACCGGCAACCAAGATTGCGCAAGAGCAGCACTGGCTGCATTGGTTCATGCTGATTGTTTGTACGGTGATTTTTGTGGCTGTGTTCTCGGTCATGTTTTATTCCATCTGGAAACACCGCAAGTCCAAGGGGCACAAAGCGGCAAGCTTCCACGAGTCGGTGGTGGTTGAAATTGTCTGGACCGTCATTCCTTTTGTCATCGTGATTTTGATGGCACTGCCCGCGACCAAAGTGGTTGTGGCGATGAAAGACACTACCAATGCCGATCTGACCATCAAGGTCACGGGTATGCAGTGGAAGTGGGGCTATGACTATCTCAAGGGTGAGGGTGAAGGCATTGGCTTTGTTTCGTCCCTCGATCCTGCGCAGCGTGCCATGTCCGATGCGGGTGGCCCCAAGAAAGGTGAGTCCGTCGATGATTACCTTCTGAAGGTCGATAAACCGTTGGTGGTGCCAGTTGGCAAGAAGGTGCGCATCATCACGACCGCAACCGATGTGATCCATGCTTTTGCCGTGCCCTCGTTCGGCATTAAACAGGATGCGATTCCCGGCTTTGTTCGCGACACGTGGTTCCGGGCTGAACAAACAGGTGATTTCCATGGTCAGTGCCAGGAGTTGTGCGGCAAAGAGCATGCCTACATGCCCATCCATGTGAAGGTTTTGTCGGCTGCCGACTACACCTTGTGGGTGGATGGCGAGAAAAAGAAAATGGCTGCCAAGGCGGATGATCCTGCAAAGGTCTGGACGCTGGCTGACATCACCAAGCGGGGTGAGAAGGTCTATGCTGCCAACTGCGCCGCCTGCCACCAGTCAAATGGCAAGGGCGCTGGCCCGATCAAGTCGTTGGATGCCGCTGCGGTCGTGCTCGATGCAGACAAAAGTAAGCAAATTGCTGTTCTGCTAAACGGTCAGAACAACGGTGCCATGCCTTCCTGGAAGGCATTGAGCGATACCGACATTGCGGCTGTGATCAGCTACACCAAGAACAACTGGTCCAACAAGACGGGCCAGGTCGTGCAACCAGCGGACGTGCTGGCTCTGCGCAAATAGTCCGCGCCCGCCAAGCCCCAGCCGACTGACCGAATTTAGTGAATTGAGAAGGAAATCAGGATGAGTGCCGTTCTAGACCACCACGACCATGCGCATGACGATCACGACCACCACGCCCCTACCGGCTGGCAGCGCTGGGTCTATGCGACCAACCACAAGGACATCGGAACCCTGTATTTACTGTTTGCCTTCACCATGCTAATGGTGGGCGGCGTGCTTGCGTTGTTGATTCGCGCTGAGCTATTCCAACCCGGTTTGCAACTGATGCAGCCTGAGTTTTTTAATCAACTCACCACCATGCATGGTTTGATCATGGTGTTCGGTGCCATCATGCCGGCCTTCGTGGGCTTTGCGAACTGGATGATTCCGCTGCAGATTGGTGCGGCTGACATGGCCTTCGCCCGCATGAACAACTTTAGCTTCTGGTTGATGATTCCAGCCGGTCTGATGCTGGTGGGCTCGTTCTTCATGCCCGGTGGTGCACCTGCTGCCGGCTGGACACTGTACGCGCCACTGACACTGCAGATGGGGCCCTCCATGGATGCCGGCATTTTTGCCATGCACATCCTCGGTGCAAGCTCCATCATGGGTTCCATCAACATCATCGTCACCATCCTGAATATGCGCGCGCCTGGCATGACGCTGATGAAGATGCCCATGTTCTGCTGGACCTGGCTGATCACCGCCTACCTGTTGATCGCGGTGATGCCGGTGCTGGCTGGCGCAATCACCATGACACTGACCGATCGCCACTTTGGCACCAGCTTCTTCAACCCCGCTGGTGGCGGCGACCCGGTGATGTACCAGCACATTTTCTGGTTCTTCGGCCACCCCGAGGTTTACATCATGATCTTGCCAGCCTTCGGCATCATCAGTCAGGTGGTTCCGGCTTTTGCCCGCAAGAAGCTGTTCGGTTATGCCTCCATGGTGTATGCCACATCGTCTATTGCCATCTTGTCCTTCATCGTGTGGGCTCACCACATGTTCACCACCGGCATGCCGGTGACTGGCCAGTTGTTCTTCATGTACGCCACCATGTTGATCGCGGTGCCCACTGCGGTGAAGATCTTCAACTGGATTGCCACGATGTGGCAGGGTTCCATGACTTTTGAGACCCCCATGCTGTTTGCGGTGGGTTTCATCTTCGTGTTCACCATCGGCGGCTTCACCGGCCTGATGCCTGCGGTTGCTCCGATTGATATCCAGTTGCAGGATACGTACTACATCGTCGCCCACTTCCACTACGTGCTGGTTGCAGGCTCGCTGTTTGCGATGTTCTCTGGCGCCTATTACTGGATGCCCAAGTGGACTGGCGTGATGTACAGCGAAACACGTGGACAGATCCACTTCTGGTGGTCGATCATTGCCTTCAATGTGACCTTCTTCCCCATGCACTTTCTGGGTCTGGCAGGGATGCCACGTCGTTACGCTGACTACCCAATGCAGTTTGCTGACTTCAATGCCGTTGCATCGGTCGGTGGTTTCTTCTTTGGCTTTGCCCAGGTGTATTTCTTCCTGGCTATCGTCTTGCCAGCCATGCGTGGCAAGGGTGAGAAAGCGCCACAGAAGCCCTGGGAAGCGGCTGAAGGTCTTGAGTGGGAGGTCCCATCTCCCGCACCGTTCCACACTTTTGAGACACCGCCCAAGCTGGACGTAACTGCCACCAAGGTAATCGGTTAATTGCCATGATGACACCCGAGCAGAAAAAAGCCAATGCCAGAATGGGGTTGATTCTGGCGTCTATTGCCGTCTTGTTTTTTGTGGGTTTTATGGCCCGCATGGTGTTGCTTGGTAAGTAAATGATGGATCTGCGGCGTGAAAATTTCCTGATGGTGCGCAAGCTGACGGTCGTAACCGTTTGCATGTTTGCGTTCGGTTATGCGCTAGTGCCGATCTACAAGGCCATCTGTGAAATGACGGGTATCAATGTTTTGGCATTGGGCGACCGGAATATTCCAGGAGCTACACCGGCGCCCTCCACGAATACCCAGGTGGACCTGACCCGAAGTATCACCATTGAATTTGATGCGAATGCCCGCGGTCCATGGGAATTCAAGCCTGCGCAGCGTTCGGTTGAAGTTCACCCGGGTGAGCTGACGACAGTGATGTATGAGTTCCAGAATACGCAAAATCGTCGCATGTCGGCGCAGGCTATCCCCAGCTACGCGCCGCAGCAAGCGTCTGCGTATTTCAACAAGCTGGAGTGCTTTTGTTTCAACCAGTACACACTGGAGCCGGGCGAGAAGAAGTCCTGGCCTGTAGCCTTTGTGATTGATCCCAAGTTGTCCAAGGATGTGAAGACCATCACCTTGTCCTACACCTTCTTTGAGGTGGGCGGCAAAACGCCAGCTGCTCCGGTGGCCGTTGTGCCGTCTGATGTGGTGGCTGGGAATCATTCATGACCGACAAAGCGGGTGGAACTGACACGCCGAATGCGCCTTCACTGTGGCGCAGTATCAAACTGGTGTCGTGGTCGTTCTTGGGTATTCGCAGTAACAGCGGGTACCAGCAGGATTTGTCCAAGGTGAGCCCCATGCATGTCGTGGCGGTCGGCCTGGTGGGCGCGCTGATGCTGGTGGTCGGTTTGATTGCGCTGGTCAATTGGGTCGTTGCAAAATAGTTTTAGGAGAGACTTATGAGTTCAACAACACACGGCGCAACACCGTACTACTTTATCCCGGGTCCCTCGCGCCATCCTGCCATGGCTGCCTTTGGACTGTTCTTTGTCATTCTCGGTGCGGGCCAGTGGGTCAACGGTTCGGAGTGGGGTAAATATGCACTGGCCTTTGGTATGGTCTGGTGGCTCACTGTGCTGTACCAATGGTTCAGCCAGTCCATCGCCGAGAGCCAAGGGGGTCAATACGGACACAAGATTGACATCTCCTATCGCTGGAGCATGACCTGGTTCATCTTCTCTGAAGTGATGTTTTTCGGTGCCTTCTTCACGGCATTGTGGTGGGCGCGTGCGCACTCGGTGCCTGCTTTGGGAAGTCTGGATAACGCCCTTTTGTGGCCCAATTTCAAAGCGGTCTGGCCCAGTCTGGCGGCAGGGGCAACTGCATCTCCTGCAGGCATTGTTGAGCCGTTTACCACCATGGGCCCATTCTGGTTGCCGACCATCAACACGGCCTTGTTGCTGACTTCCGGTGTGACGTTGACGATTGCCCACCACGCGCTGGTATCCGCAAACCGCAGCAAGACGATCGGGTTCATGTGGATCACCGTGCTTCTGGGTGTGGCGTTTCTCTGCGTGCAAGGCTACGAGTACTACCATGCCTACACGATGTATAACTTGAAGCTCACCTCGGGCGTGTTTGGCTCTACCTTCTACATGTTGACCGGCTTCCACGGTTTCCACGTGTTTGTGGGTATGCTGATGCTCTTGTTTATCACGCTGCGCCTGCAAAAAGGTCACTTCACACCGGAGCGGCACTTTGGTTTCGAGGGCGCTGCCTGGTACTGGCATTTTGTGGACGTGGTCTGGCTCGGGTTGTACATCCTGGTGTACTGGCTCTGATAAGCCGCCCGTTGCTGAATAGACAAAGGCACCGCATGCGGTGCCTTTTTTAACGCCCTTGCGGTATACCGGTGGGGTGGATGTAGCCCAGGCTCCAGGCGATGAGGATGCAGGCAAACAACACAATGGACAATCCAACGCGCAGCCCCAATGCGCGGGCCATTTTTCGGGATGCGTCGTTTCCCTTCTGTCCGCCGCGCATCATAAAGAACAGGGCTGCGGCCAGGCTTGCCAGAATCGCGATGAATGCAATGGTTACAAGAATTGTCATGAGCAGGATTATCTGGTGAACGCCCGTTTGAAGTTTATTTTGATTACTTTGGCTACCCTGGTTGCGGTCGGGGTCACGGGCAGCCTGGGCTTCTGGCAGTTGTCCCGGGCGGCAGAGAAGCAGTCCCGCCAGACGGCCATGGACACCCAGAGCGCCAAGTCGCCATTGACCGCCGATGCACTGCACGCCGCGCCCGACGGAGCGGGTTTATTGCACCAGCGCGCGCGCTTGCGGGGTAACTGGCATTCGTCGTCCCTGGTTTTCCTGGAAAACAGGCCCATGGCTGGCCGTGTTGGTTTTCTGGTTCTCATGCCCTTTGAGCTCGAAGGTGGTAAGGGTGCGCTGGTGGTTCAGCGTGGCTGGGTTCCGCGGGGATTTGTTGATCGCACCTTGCTGCCCAGCATCGATACGCCGGCTGGAATTGTTGAAATTGAAGGGCGCATGTCCCTTCCGCCATCTGACCTATACGCGCTGGGTGCGCCCACCAGCGGAGCAATCCGGCAAAATCTCGACCTGCCACAATGGCGGATCGATACAGGCCTGCCATTGATGGCCCTTTCCCTACAGCAAACTGGCGTCAGCTCTGAGGGTTTGCTACGCGACTGGCCCATAGTCAGCCTGGGCGTAGAAAAGAATTACGGGTATGCGGCGCAGTGGTTTGGTATGGCCGGTCTTTTTGCGCTTTTGTATCTGTGGTTTCAAGTGATTCGACGTTTTATTTTCCACCCCAAGGAAGCAACCCCCGATGCCTAGTGCTTTTTCGCCTGAAGACAGTCCGTTGGACCTGACGGTCCACAAGCTTCCCCAGCCGCAGGATATGGCGGCTGCGGTTGCGGGGGGGCGCACGAGGTCAGGGCGCTGGAAGATGCTGGCCGTTTTGTTGGTGTGTTTGGCACCGGTGGTTGCGTCCTATCTGGCGTTTTATGTGGTGCGCCCCGAGGGGCGCCGTAACTTTGGCGAATTGATCGATCCCCAGCGTGCCCTGCCAGATGTGGTTGGCACCACGCTGGATGGTAAACCCGTCAATTTGCGTGCCCTCAAGGACCAGTGGCTGCTCGTCAGCGTTGCCCAAGGCGGGTGCGAGGGGCAGTGTGCTACGCACCTGTACTTGCAACGCCAGTTGCGTGAGGCACTGGGCAAGGAAAAGGACCGGCTGGACTGGGTCTGGCTGGTGAGCGACGCTGCCCCGGTCGACCCGGCGCTGATGCCTGCACTCAAGGATGCAACGGTGATTCGTGTCGCTGCCGCAGACCTGGCGGCCTGGCTGCAACCCCAGGAGGGACGCGCTTTGCAGGATCACCTCTATTTGGTCGATCCTTTGGGCAAATGGATGATGCGGTTCCCCGCGCGTATTGACGCGCAAGCAGCCGTTAACGTTCGCCGGGATCTTGACCGTTTGCTGCGTGCATCGGTCCATTGGGACAAGGCCGGTCGCTGAGCGCCCGGAGTGCCTGTGCAAGCGTCACTTTACGATTTCTCCCCCCTGGCGCGGATGCTGGTCGTGGGCTTTTTGCTGGCATCGGGACCGTTGTTGATGGTCTATTTGCGCAACCGGCGGTCCACTCCATTGGGTCGCCTGCACGCCCTGACCCTGATGACGCTGTTTCTGACGTTTGATTTGGTGTTGTTTGGCGCCTTCACCCGACTAACCGACAGTGGCCTTGGCTGCCCGGACTGGCCAGGTTGCTATGGCAGCGCCAGTCCGCTGGGCGCCAGTGTGGAAATCGACCTGGCTCAGAGGGCTATGCCGACTGGGCCCGTGACGCTGGGCAAAGCCTGGGTCGAGATGGTGCACCGTTACCTGGCCACGGGAGTGGGCGTTTTGATCACAGCGTTAGTTGCTGCTGCCTGGCTGGGACGCAAATCGCAGCTCGCCCGCGCCGCAATCAGCCCCTGGTGGCCAAGCGCGACCTGGGTGTGGGTGTGCATTCAGGGAGCCTTTGGCGCGCTGACCGTCACCATGAAGCTGTTTCCCGCCATCGTGACCCTGCACCTGCTGGGCGGCTACATTTTGCTGGCTTTGTTGACCGTGCAGTCCGTAGGTCTGGCGATTCAGCAGGGCTTGCAGCCGGTTTTTTCTGTACCGTCCCGCACCCGGATGTGGATTGCTTTGGGGCTGATATTGTTGCTCGTGCAATCCGCTTCCGGGGCTTGGGTGAGCACCAATTACGCTGTGCTGGCCTGTACCGAGTTTCCGATGTGCCAGAACAGCTGGTTGCCACAAATGGATTTTGCCGGCGGGTTTGAGATTTGGCGTCCACTGGGTCTTGGTTCCGATGGGGCGCCTATCAGTTTTCAGGCATTGACTGCCATTCACTTCACCCATCGGTTGCTCGCCGCACTGACACTGGTTCTGCTCGCGGCTCTCGCATGGAATCTGCATGCTTCGGGTCCTTTGCGTCGGCCTGCCCGGGCGTTGGCGGGGCTGCTGGCTTTGCAACTGGCGACAGGCCTGAGCAATGTTGTGCTGGGTTGGCCAATCGTTGCCGCCGTGTTGCACACGGGTGGCGCTGGCGCCATGGTCATTGTGCTGGTCTGGCTGCTGATTTCCACCTATGCCCAGTCCTCCCCAGCGATTGAACCCATCTCCCCGCTGGGACTGCCCACATGACCGTTTTGCCATCCGCTATGACCCCTTCCGTGTTTCGCCAGTTCTATGCGCTGACCAAGCCACGGGTCATTCAATTGATCGTTTTCTGTGCACTGATTGGCATGGTGCTGGCCGTGCCGGGTCTGCCTGCGTTGCCGCAAGTCGGATTGGCCGCCGTTGCCTGCCTGGGTATCTGGCTGGTGGCTGCAGCTGCGGCCGCTTTCAACTGCATTGTGGAGCAGGGTATTGATGCCAAGATGAAGCGCACTGCGTGGCGGCCCACGGCCCGCGGGGAATTGAGCAACACCCAGACATTGGTGTTTTCTGCCGTGTTGTGCGCAGCCGGGTCTGCATTGCTGTATTTCTGGGTCAATCCGCTGACCATGTGGCTGACCTTCGCTACTTTTGTTGGCTATGCCGTGGTCTATACCGTCATTCTGAAACCGCTGACGCCCCAAAATATTGTGATAGGTGGCGCTTCTGGCGCCATGCCGCCCGTGTTGGGTTGGGCCGCCATGACAGGCAATGTGGGGCCGGAGGCCCTGATTTTGTTTCTCATCATCTTCCTGTGGACGCCTCCGCACTTTTGGGCGCTCGCGCTGTACCGCGTGGAGGACTACCGTAAGTCCGGCCTCCCAATGCTGCCGGTCACGCACGGCAGCGAGTTCACCCGCCTGCAAATCCTGCTGTACACCTTTGTTCTATTTGCTGGCTGCCTGCTGCCGTTTGTTTACGGCATGAGTAGCTGGCTGTACCTGGCGGCTGCCGTTGTGTTGGGCGTTGGATTTTGCTTGTATGCCTGGCTTTTGTTGCGCGACTATTCTGATGAACTGGCGCGTCGTACCTTCCGGTTCTCGCTGATTCATCTGAGCGCGCTGTTTGCTGCCTTGCTGCTGGATCACTATCTGATGTGATATCTTGTCAGACGATGCGGTCTGCGTCAGAGGTCTGCATTGCTTTATTTGATCACTATGATGAAAAAACGATTCGCTATAAAAACAATAGCTATTTGCGCACTGTTTTCGGGGGCTACAGCCCTATTTACTGCGTGTACTTCGCAACAGGCGAGCTTTGCATCGGTGGACGTCACGGGTGCTGCCTACGCCCAAAACTTCGAGTTGACGGACCACAACGGCCAGGTGCGCCACCTTCCGGATTTTGCCGGGAAAGTGGTGGTCATGTTCTTTGGCTACACCCAGTGTCCCGATGTTTGCCCGACGTCGATGTCGGAACTGGCAGAAGTCAAGAAAGCCCTCGGGAAAGACGGCGATCAGCTTCAGGGGCTATTTGTGACAGTCGATCCGCAGCGCGATACGCCCGAATTGCTCAAGGCGTATATGGTCAACTTTGACCCCTCGTTTTTGGCGCTGTACACCACACCAGACAAACTGGCCGAGTTGACCAAGGATTACAAGATCTACTACAAGCGGGTTGAAGGGAAAACCCCGACCAGCTACACCATGGACCATTCGGCGGGCAGCTATGTGTACGACACCAAAGGCCGGCTGCGTCTTTTTACCCGCTACGGCATGGGCGCCAAAAGCTTGACAGAGGATATCCGTATCCTGCTTAAGCAGACACCCTAGTGTCAAAGAAATTTAACCGAATCGGGCTGTAGACCCCGTTAAATATGCGCAAGGCGCTACAATCATTGTAGCGCCTTGCGCTTGCGGGAAATCTCAGGCGTATGCGGCCAGAGTGGTTTTCATTTTCTTCATGGCCGCCACTTCAATCTGCCGGATTCTCTCTGCGCTGACACCATACTCCGCAGCCAGATCGTGAAGCGTCATACCGCCGGAGTTGTCGTCATTCACCTTCAGCCAACGCTCTTCCACAATGCGGCGGCTGCGGGCGTCTAGCGCTTCCAGCGCAGTGGCAATACCTTCAGACGCCAGCACATCGCGCTGGTGCGCCTCGATCATGGCGACCGGCTCATGGCTGGTATCTGTCAGGTAGGCAATCGGACCAAAAGCGTCTTCTCCATCGTCGGAAGGGCTGGGGTCGAGGAGCACATCGCCACCCGACATGCGGGTTTCCATTTCGATTACTTCTTCCGGCTTGACCTTGAGCGCACGCGCCATCTCGTTGATTTGCTCGGGGTTCAGTGTGTCGCGGTGGGTGCCCGCATCGGCCGCAGCATCTTCGCTCTTGAAGCGTTGCTTCATGGAACGCAGGTTGAAAAACAGTTTGCGTTGGGCCTTGGTCGTTGCCACCTTGACCATGCGCCAGTTTTTCAGAATGTACTCGTGGATTTCGGCCTTGATCCAGTGCAGGGCGTAGCTGACCAAACGCACGCCCTGATCAGGGTCGAAACGCTTGACGGCCTTCATCAGTCCCACGTTGCCCTCTTGGATCAGGTCACCGTGGGGCAAGCCATAACCCAGGTATTGGCGCGAAACGGACACCACCAAGCGTAAGTGAGAGAGCACTAACTTACCGGCAGCTTCAAGGTCATTCTCTGTCTTGAACTGGCGCGCAAACTTTTGCTCTTCTTCCAGCGTGAGCATAGGCAGGCGGTTGGCCGCAGAAATGTAGGCATCCAGATTGCCCAGCGAGGGGACCATTGACCAAGGGTTGGCCAGCGTCAGCGCGGGGGAAGCAGATCCAATGTTGAGGGACATACCAGTACTCCTTGTGTGTCAAATGCAATATTAGCACTCTCTGTGATCGAGTGCTAATAAAAAAGTTCAATGTCCCCGATAGCAGTAAGTAGAAGCAAAGGCAATGCATCTTTTCCTGTCCAAAGCTCTTACGGTGCTAATAAAGAAAGTAGAGTTCCTGCTAAAACTTGGCCACTGCAAGCGGGCAATTTCAATAATTTGGAGACATCAATGGGCACTTTTATCCGCAACTTGCGCTTCGCAAACAAGTTTCTCCTGATTGCACTGCTCGCAGGATTGATGCTCGCCGTGCCCACCATCATTTTTGTCCGGGTCAATCTGGAGAAGATTGCAGCGGCGAAGAAAGAGGTCGGTGGTTTGCTTCCGATACAGGATGGCATGAAACTCACCCAGCTCTCGCAGCAACACCGGGGCTTGTCCGGTGGAGCGCTGGCGGGGAATGCGGCCCAAGCGACCGCTCGTCAGGCCAAAGAGGGTGAAGTGAGCCAGGCACACACCAAAGTGCAGGGGGCGGTTGCTGCGCTGGGCAATGCCAAACTGGATGCGCAGGTTGTCAAAATCGGCAACGACTGGAAGGCATTGTCGGCTGCGGTCGGTGGCAAGTCCATTGCCGGGCCTGAGAGCTTTGCGCGGCATACCGCCATGATTGCTGATCAACTGGCGCTGTCTGAAGATATCGTCAATGCCTCGGGAATCGCCCTGGACCCCAACGCAGCGGGTTACTACCTGCAATCGGCGGTCCTTCACCACATGCCGCACGTGACCGAAGGCCTGGGGCAAATGCGGGCCCGTGGCAATGCGCTATTGGTGAAAGGCAGCGCAACGCCTGAAGACAAGGTCCGCCTGGAAGCATTGGGCGGCGGTATTCGGGTCAGCATGCAGGCGGCACGCAAGGCCATTGACTTGGCAACTGCTGCCAATCCTGCGTTGGCGGCTGCCCTGGGCGACGCGTTGACCAAGGCGGTCGGCGCGACGGATGAAGGATTGCGACTGGTGGATGAAAAGATCATTCGTGCCGAGGCGCTCAACCATCCGCCAGCCGAGTATTTTGCGGCGACGACCAAAATTATTGACGTGCAGTTTGGGTTGATCACCGTTGCTTTCGAAGCCCTGCGCAAGCAACTTGACGACACGGTCGCAGCAGCCCAGCGCGAATTGCTGATAGGCGTCGCCAGCATTGCGCTCATGACAGCGCTGGCGGCGTGGATCATGTTTGTCATCACCACAACCACAACCTCTTCTGTCAGTCTGGCACTGAGACTTGCCAAGGGAGTGGCCGCCGGGGACCTGAGCCAGCAAATTGTTGCCAGGGGAAACGATGAAATGGGCCACCTGCTGCACGCACTAGCAACCATGCAAAGCAGCCTCTCCAGCGTAGTGACCGCGGTTCGCCGCGACTCCGAAGGGGTGGCTGCCGCCAGCGCCGAGATCGCACAGGGAAACAATGACATGTCGGCACGAACCGAAAGCCAGGCTAGCGCGCTGGAGCAGACCGCAGCCAGCATGGAGGAACTGAGCGGCACCGTTCGCCAGAATGCCGACAGCGCCCGAACTGCCAATCAGTTGGCCCTGAGTGCGTCAAGTGTGGCAATTAAGGGTGGCGAGGTTGTCGCACAAGTGGTTGACACCATGAAAGGCATCAATGAATCGTCCCACAAGATCTCTGACATCATCCAAGTGATAGATGGCATTGCTTTTCAAACCAATATCTTGGCGCTGAACGCCGCAGTGGAGGCTGCCCGTGCAGGAGAGCAAGGGCGCGGGTTTGCGGTGGTGGCCAGTGAAGTGCGGTCTCTGGCCGGGCGCAGTGCGGACGCTGCCAAGGAAATCAAGATACTGATCAACGCCAGCGTGGAGCGGGTCGAGCAGGGTACCGTACTTGTGGATCAGGCCGGTATCACCATGAACGAGGTTGTGACCAGCATCCGGCGTGTGACTGACATCATGGGCGAAATCAGTGCGGCCAGCAACGAACAGGCATTGGGGGTGGCACAGGTCGGTGAGGCTGTCAAGCAAATGGATGAAGTGACCCAGCAAAACGCTGCCCTGGTAGAAGAGATGGCCGCTGCCGCGAGCAGCCTGAAGAATCAGGCCTCCGATCTGGTAGAGACTGTTAGCGTTTTCAGACTGGGATCGGACGGCGATAGCCACGACCGCCCCCAGTTGAGGACCCGCAGGGTCTAAGGCCGCCCGGCATTTGGGGCAATCCTGCTGCGCACGAATATGGTGCGATATCGCCCCCGCTACCAAAAATGTAGCTGTTGCGTCAATGGTTGAAGCCGCTCTGGCTTGATTTCAAAATATGAAATTTTTGACGTTTTGGGCGCGGGACTTTCTTTCCAAACCCTCGCCAAACCGGGTCAATCTCGCGCTACGATGGCGCCCAAGTTAAACCCGCATCCTTGATGCAAAACAACACTTTCCGCCCCCATTTCGTTAGCATCCGCCAGCCTATAACAATATGCCGGAGCGCGGCGAGGGCGTCCATTCAGGCGCAAATTCCTGCCACCAATCCAGAGGAGAAAAATACATGAAACGCGACCCTATATCCCCGGCGGCCAGCCAGATCATCATCCAGCCCATCAGCCACGATGTGCTGGCTGAAAAGTACCTCAAACCAGGCGAAACCGGAATCGAAGACCTGTTTGCCCGCGTCGCACGGGCATTGGCGTCGGTGGAGCAGGAGGCTGATCGGCCCAAGTATGAGGCTATCTTTCTGGAGAACCTCTACGCTGGTGCCATTGGAGCCGGTCGCATCATGAGCGCGGCGGGTACATCCATCCAGGCCACCTTGATCAACTGCTTTGTGCAACCCGTGGGTGACTGCATCCAGGGTGTTGATGACGATGGCTATCCGGGCATCTATGAAGCGCTGCGCGAAGCCGCTGAAACCATGCGACGTGGTGGCGGCGTCGGTTACGATTTTTCTCGCATCCGCCCGCGCGGCGCGGCGGTCAAGGGAACGGCCTCCATGGCCTCAGGGCCCTGTAGCTACATCAATGTGTTTGATCAGTCTTGCTCAACTGTAGAAAGCGCTGGCGCCCGTCGTGGTGCACAAATGGGTGTGCTGCGGATAGACCACCCTGATGTACTGGAGTTCATAACCGCCAAGCGCACACCGGGGCGCTGGAACAACTTCAACGTGTCGGTTGGCATGACGGACACCTTCATGCAAGCCTTGATTGAAGATCGGCCATGGGAATTGGTGCACCCGGCCAAGCCCGGTGCGGCGCTGATGGAAAAAGGTGCTTTCCAGCGTACGGATGGCAAGTGGGTCTACCAGACGCTGCCCGCCCGCGCGCTGTGGGATACCGTCATGCGCTCCACCTACGACTTTGCCGAGCCGGGCATCCTGTTTCTGGATCACATCAACAAAGACAACAACCTGCGCTACTGCGAGACCATTGCTGCGACCAACCCGTGTGGTGAGCAGCCGCTACCGTCGTATGGCTGTTGCGATCTGGGTCCCATCATCCTGCCGCGCTTTGTGAAGCACCCGTTCGGATTCGATGGTGTTGCCGCATTCGATTTCGAAGCCTTCGAAAAATCGGTCGCTATTCAGGTGCGTGCGCTGGACAACGTGCTTGATGTCACGTTCTGGCCCCTGCAGGCGCAGCGTGACGAATCCAGCGCCAAACGCCGCATTGGTGTGGGCTTCACCGGCATGGGCAATGTGTTGGCCATGCTGTGTCTGCGTTACGACGCTGCCGAGGGTCGAGAAATGGCGACTCGCATCGCAACCAGCATGCGCGACGCGGCGTACACCGCCTCGGTTGCTTTGGCCCAGGAAAAAGGTGCTTTCCCCAAATTCGATGCCGACGGCTACCTGGCCGAAGGCACCTTTGCCAGTCGCCTGCCCGCAGCGCTCAAGCAATCCATTCGCACCCACGGCATCCGCAATAGCCACCTGTTGTCGATTGCACCCACGGGGACTGTGAGTCTGGCGTTTGCCGACAACGCGTCCAACGGAATTGAGCCCGCCTTTTCCTGGATGTACAAGCGCAAAAAGCGCGAATCTGACGGCAGCACCTCTGAGTACTCGGTGGAAGACCACGCCTGGCGCCTGTACCGGGAACTCGGAGGCGACGTCAATAAGTTGCCAGGCTATTTTGTGTCCGCACTGGAGATGTCTGCAACCAACCATATCGCCATGATGGAAGCGGTGCAACCCTATGTCGATACTGCAATTTCCAAGACGGTAAACGTTCCCGCTGATTACCCTTATGACGATTTCAAAGGCCTGTACCAGCAGGCCTGGAATGCCCGCCTCAAAGGCTTGGCGACCTACCGGCCCAACGCGATTCTAGGCTCGGTGTTGCACGTGGAATCTGCCAAGCCAGAAGCCGTCAAACCCGCGCCTGCACCCTTGGTAGACCCCATGCGCACGGTGATCGAGCGTCGCCCCAAAGGGGCGCTGTCGGCCGTTGCCGAGAAGGTCGACTACTGGACCCAGGAAGGGCACAAAACGCTGTACCTGCTGGTTTCATTTCTGCCAGTGCCAGCCGCCAATGGTGTCGGCACGGTTGACCGGGCCATTGAATTTTTCATGCCGGTGGGACAAAGCGGTGAATCACAGCAGTGGATTACATCGAGCATGCGGCTGCTGTCATTGGCGGCGCGCGGCGGTTTCCTCGAGCGGGCACTCAGCGACATGCGCAAGGTCGCCTGGGACCGCGGCCCGGTTCGCCTGGGCACCCACCAAAAAGAAGACGGCACGCACGTACCCATGTGGCATGACTCCGAAGTGGCAGCGGTGGCATTCGCTATCCAGAACATTCAGGCACAACGAAACAGCGCATTGACACGCGACTACAACCGACGCTCGACAGATACCGCGGTCGAGTCGGAAGGTTTGTTGCCGCAACAGGAAAGTGCATTGGCCATGGCGCCCCAGCCAGTGATGGCGGGCAAAAAATGTGGCGAGTGCGGTGCGCATGCCGTGATTCGCAAAGACGGGTGCGACTATTGCACCCAGTGCGGGCACGTTGGAAGCTGTGGGTGAAACCAGCCAGGCCATCGGCTGAGGCGCTGATGGCGCTGGATTGCCGTTGGCGAGCCAGCAACCTGTTGCTGGCACCCTACCGGCTGGGGTTTTTTTTGGCCATGGTGGTCCTTGTTGCATCAGGTGCCTGGTGGGTGCTGGTGCAATTGGACCGGGTGAGCGTGACCGTCGCATTGCCCTACACCTTTTCGCCCACACTGGCCCACGCCGCGGTGATGACCTACGGATTCGTTCCGCTGTTTTTTTCTGGTTTCCTGTTCACGGCCGTTCCGAAGTGGCTGGGCGTGGAGCCGCTGTCGACCCGGATCCTGATCGCCCCGGCGCTGATGCAGGCTTGCGGGTGGTTGCTCTGGCTGACCGGCATTCACCTGCATCTGCTTTCGGCGTTGTTTGGGCTGGCCTTGGCATGGAGCGGCCTGACCAGCATGACCTGGCTGTTCTGGCGCCTTATCTGGCGCAGCCGTGAACGCGATCAGCTCCATGCGCGCACGATCGGTGTTGCCTGTCTGGTCGGCTGTTTGAGTCTGGGGGGCTTGTTGGGCAACCTGGTCGTTGGCGAAACTGCAGTAGCAATGGCCTGTGTCATGACCGGCTTGTGGGGTTTCGTTGTTGCGGTTATGGTCACGGTTGCCCATCGCATGATCCCGTTTTTTACATCCCCCGCCATGCCGCTCGTTTCGGTCTGGAGACCGTTTTGGGCGTTAGGTTTGATGCTGGCTGCCACTGCCCTGGAAAGCGTTTCCATGTGGGTGGAAATTGACGGGCCGCTGCACGGACCTATGGCACCGGTATGGATGTTGGCACGCGGCGCGTGTGAGATCGCCGCCGGGAGTGTGTTGCTGTGGCTCGCCCGTGTCTGGGGCTTGGCGCAAAGCCTCAAGAATCGTTTGATCGCAATGCTGCACATCGGGTTCATGTGGCTGGGCGTGGCTTTGGTGCTGGGTGGGCTGTCCCAATTGATGGGCCTGCTGCAAGGCTCGCCGGTGTTCAGTTTGGGGTCTTTGCATGCGGTCACCGTAGGCTGCCTGTCCTCTCTTTTGCTGGCGATGGTGACGCGCGTATCGTGCGGCCAAAGCGGACGTGCTGCGGTCGCCGACGACACCATTTGGATCCTCTTTTGGCTTTTGCAATTGACCGCGCTGCTGCGCATTGCCGCTGCAGCACAAAGTGCCTGGGCGAGCTGGTTGTTATTGCCGACCGCATTGATCTGGGCCGCAACCCTGTCGCTTTGGGGTGTGCGCCTGGGAAGCTGGTATGGCCGTGTGCGTGCCGATGGCCGTCCTGGTTAGAGAGGGAATTGCACAAATGCCTGATAGCGAACTAGTGAACCTGGTGGCGACTCTGATGCAGTCGCGACAGACCATTTTGCCCAAGCGTTTAGGCTCACCTGGCCCCGATGCTGAACAACTCCATTGGATCCTCGATGCAGCGGCGTCGGCACCGGACCATGGGCAACTGCTGCCCTGGCGATTTGTACTGATTCCAACGGAGGCCCGTGCGAGTCTGGCCCAGGTTTTCGGTGTGGCTTTGCAGGAACGTGACCCACATGCAACGCCCGAACAAGTGAGTCAGGCAGAGGAAAAGGCGTTCCGTTCCCCACTGCTTCTTCTGGCAATTGTCGACGCCCAACGCGGTGACCCCGATATTGAACTGCACGAACGCATCATCTCAGCCGGGTGCGCGGTCCAGAATATGTTGTTGATGGCCACGGCTTTGGGCTATGGCTCCGCACTGACCAGTGGTAAAGCTTTGAAGTCAGTCGGTTTGAGAGAACTTTTCAAGCTGGAAGTTGGTGAACACGCGCTGTGTTTTATCAGCGTGGGTACGGCACTGTCCAGCAAACATGCAAAGCTGCGACCCACAGAGCGGGACTATGTCAGCACATTGCGCGTGGACGAATCCTCAGGCAGCTGATTGATTGAAATAGGACTCGCACAAGGCAGCAGCAGCAGCGAAATCGAGACGACTAATTTCCACGCCCAATGGATTGAGTATTTCGCTCCATCGCTGCTCTTGCCCCTGACGCATCCGGTCAAAGTGGTCGAGTGCCTGCATATTGGAGTGCCTGAGCATGCCCAGCAGAACCGTCAATTCAGCCTGCAACTGCTCTGGCGTCATTTCAGTGATGACCTGTGGCACGGGCGCAGGACACAAGCGCTGCAACACCGGCTTCAAAGCTTGCACGCCTGCATCAATCGCGTCGCGCAATTGTGCGACGATTGCGCCTTGTTCAGATACTGCGACACCTGCTTTGGTGCGGCTTTCCAATTGTGCAGCAACGTCCGCCAGTCGAGTGGCACCAACTGTTGCGGCGAGTCCTTTGATCGTATGCAGTGTACGCACCACATCTTCCTGCTGCGCGTTCGCTAACTGGGCTGCCAGCTGATCCGGGACCAACACTGCATCCCGTACAAACGCGTCAAGAATGCTGAAAAACACAGCCGCGTTGTCACCCATGCGTTTTTGTGCGCGTTCCACATCCAACTCCGCATGCACGCTTGCTTCGGTGGTTATAGTTTGAAATGGGCGTACTGCAATATGCCCGGTGTGCTGCAACAGCAATGCCACCAGATGATCCAGCTCAAATGGCTTGCCAACGTGGTCATTCATGCCCACTTCCAGGCAGGCAGCACGGTCCGATGCCATCGCGTTGGCTGTCATGGCAATGATGGGCAAGTCCTTGAGGCCCAGCTCCTGGCGAATCGCCCGGGTGGCGCTGTAGCCGTCCATCACCGGCATTTGCAAGTCCATGAGCACCACATCAAATGGGGGGCTGGTCTGCGCGACGGCAGCTACCCCCAATTGGCCATTTTCGGCCAGCGTAACACTGGCTCCCTCCTGACTCAACAATCCCTGCGCTACGAGTTGATTGATCTTGTTGTCCTCAACCACCAAAATACGCATTCCTTTCAGACGCCGCGAGTCGCTTGGCGTCTTGGCAGGAACCGGCAGTCGTTCGGGCTCGCGGATACTGGTTTTGGCTACCAAATCAAATCCAATTTGAAAGTAGAAGGTGCTGCCCTTGCCCAGAGTACTGTCGAGTTTGAGTTCGCCGCCCATCAGATCGACCAGCCGCCTGGAGATTGACAGCCCCAGCCCCGTGCCACCAAAGCTGCGTGTCGTGTTGGACTCGGCTTGCGAGAAGCCGCTGAAAATGTGCTCCTGCTTGTCTGGCGCAATGCCGATGCCAGTGTCACGCATGGCAAATTTCAGTGCTACAGAATTGCCCTCACGGGCCACCACGCTGACCGACAAAACCACTTCCCCGTGGCTGGTGAACTTGATGGCATTGCCCCCCAGATTGGTCAATACCTGGCGCAAGCGCATGTCGTCGCCGATCAGCCCCTTTGGCACGTCGGGTTGCACCTCAAACCGAACCTGAATGTCCTTCTTCTCCAGGTTGGCAGACAGAACGACGTGCAGGTCGCGCAGCATCTGGTCAAGGTTAAATGGCCGTGGGTCCAACGTCATTTTTCCGGCCTCCACTTTGGAGAAGTCCAGTATGTCGTTGAGCAGCCCCAGCAGTGAGCGCGCAGCGCTTTCCGTGTTGGAAGCGTAGCTGCGCTGGCGGGTGTCCAGTTCCGTCTTTTGCAGCAGTTTGAGCATGCCCAGAATGGCATTCATGGGGGTGCGGATTTCATGGCTCATATTGGCCAGAAACTCGCTCTTCGCCTGGCTGGCCGCCTCGGCCGATTCCTGGGCCTTTTTCAATTCGGTGATGTCAAACCGGAATCCCACAATCTGGCCCAGAGAGGTTTTGCGTTCCACAATGCGCAGCCAACGGCCATCGTCGAGCTTTTGCTCCAGCAGGGCATTGCCCTGGCGGTGCAGGGCAAGCCTTTCAGCAACCCATTCCTCAATGCGCCCCACCGCTGCTGGATACTGCCCCCGTTGCGCACCGTGCCGGAGTATGTTTTCATAGGAGCTGCCCGGCACAATGACCTCGGCCGATATCCGGTAGACATCGCGGTATTTTTCGTTGCAGAACAGCAGGCAGTCTTTGTCATCAAAGATGACGAAGGCTTCGTCCAGCGCCTCCATCGACGTGATCAGCATGTTCTCGGTATCCCGGCGGGCAACTTCCGCCAACAGCAACTCACTGGCAGATTGACTTTGTGCATTGAGCGCCAGTAAATGGCGGTTGTACCCTGCTACCAGTTGGCCGATTTCGTCGTTGGTGCGTGGTGGTGGTAACGGCTGGTGCAGCGCTCCAGGCCGCTTTTGGAGTTGGTTGAATCCGTTGGACACCGCCCGAATGGGCGCAACGACGGTGCGCGCGTAGCGCCAGGTCAGCGCCAGCACCCCGATCATCCCCAGTGCCAACAAAGTGACCGTTGCCAGCGTGAGCCGGTCAACCCTGCTGGTGACCAACTGGCGCGGGGTCAACATCACCAGATAGCCAAGGCCATGGTCTTGGTCTTCGGGTTTAACGTCCATCAGCACCTGCTGTCCTTCCAGCGTGAACTCCTGAGTGCCTCGTGCCGTGCGCACAACCTCCAGCAGTTCAGGCGTCAGCAACTGACCCACCATCTGCAAATTGGAGTGCAGTGCCACCCGCCCGCCAGGGTCAACCTGCATCAGTTGTTGTCCAGCAGGCAGCGGTACGCGCAGCAAATACTCTTTCATAATGTCATCGCTCAGGCTGATGACCAAAACCCCTACCGTGTCGTATTTGCCGGATTTGGGTGAAAAATGCCGTATGACCCTCAGCACGCTGGTCACCTGCCCTGTGCGTGAACTCTTGTTGATATTGGGACCAATGCCACGCCAAAAACTGGAAGACACCGATTGCGTGGCCTGCTTCAGTAGTTCGCTTGCCAGTTCTGGCGGTACGGTGCTCGTGTTGAGTGTTTCTCCCACATGAAAATGGGAGCCACCCGCCGAAAACAGGTCCAATGACACCAGCCCCTTGACCCGCACATAGTTATTCAGCGCATAGCCGATTTGGGCCCGCGTATTCAGGGCGTCGTACCCGCTACTGTTGGGTTCGTCGGCGTTTCGCAATGCCCCACCGACGGCTTCGTTACCGGCGATATTGGTCGCCAGGTCCTCAATCTGGTCGTGGTAGAGCGACAGAAACGAGCTAAACCCGCCCAGCACCTGGACATTTTCTGACTGGGCCTGTTCCAGCACAATGCGCCGGGAAATTTCCAGCGCGCTGAATCCCAACACCGTGAGCGGCACGATACCGGCCACCAACAGGTACCCCAGCAGCTTGACAGTGATGTTGAAGCGCAACTTCACGGCGCAGCAGATCGCTGGATTTATTTCAGATCAGCGGCTGTGACCAGCCGGGTTTCGATCATCGTGACGGGAGCCACTGTCTCGCCTTTGATCATACGCAGAGCCAGTGCCACGCCCTGGTAGCCTTGCTCTGCCGCCTGTTGGTCCACCGTGGCAGCCAGGTGCCCTGCCTTGATTTCGGTAAGAGCTTCTGACAACGCGTCGAAGCCGACCACTTTCACGTTGGACTTGCCTGATTCCTGTAGGTATTTGCTGGCTCCCATCGCCATCATGTCATTGGCAGCAAACAGCAATTTGACATCGGGATGCTTGGTGAACAACACCTTGCTCACAGCGTAGGCTTCGTCAATTTTCCAGTTCGCCGTTTCCGATGCGACCAATTTGATCTGCTTGTTCTCGGAAAGTGCGCGGCGGGCTCCTTCCATGCGCTGGCGGGCATTGTCGGCACTGCGTATGCCCTCCAGAATGGCTGCCTGGGTGGCAGTTTTGACATTGGTGACCAGGAATTGGCCCGCCTTGTAGGCCCCCGCTTCGTTGTCAACTCCCACAAACGGCATTGCCCCCAGGCCGACCTGCTTGAGTGCATCCGGGTCCAGTCGGTTGTCAATGTTGATGACCTTGATGCCTGCATCCACCGCCTTTTTCAGCGCAGGTATCAGACTCAGGGAGTCGCCTGGGGCGATCACAATGGCCTCGACTTTGGCAGCCACCAGATCATTGACCAATTGAATCTGCTGCTCAATGGACGTTTCCTGGGCGGCAGTTTTGACCGTGAGCGCAATACCCAGTTCCTTTTCGGCCCGTCGCGCCCCCTTTTCCATTTCGATGAAGAAGGGGTTGGTCAGCGTTTTCATCACCAGACCAATAGGGCGGGCCGCCGCAACTACGGTGGCAGGCGCAGGCTGTGCAGGCGTCGCCACGGTGCTGATGTTGGGAGCGCTTGACTGGCCACAGCCCAGCAAAACCAAAGCAAACGCGGTACAGGAAAACAGGTGTGGCAGCTTCATGGTGGACCTCTCGAAATGGGGTTGCGCTTTGTTGGCTCCATACTACCGCATGGACGTGGTCCAATGGACGCATGAACCCCGACGCGCACAAACTCTGGCTGGCCCCGCAGTGGGCTTTTGCCATTCTGCTGGCCTTGCTGGGGATGTTGGGACCGTTCTCGATTGACACCTATTTGCCGGCCTTTGCCGACATGGCCCGCTCGCTCGAAGCGTCGCCCGTGCAGATGCAGCAAACCCTCTCGGCCTACCTTTTCGGCTTCGCCTTTATGAGTCTGTTTCACGGGGCTATTTCCGACAGCTTTGGCCGCCGCCCCGTGGTGTTGTGGGGGCTGGTGGCGTTTACCGTGGCATCGGTTGGCTGTGCCCTGTCGCAAAGCATTGGCCAGCTGATTCTGTTTCGGGCCATGCAGGGTTTGTCCACCGGGGCCGGCATTGTGGTGTCCAGGGCGGTGATTCGCGACATGTACGCGCCTTCACAGGCGCAAAAGGTCATGAGCCAGGTCACGATATTCTTTGGAGTGGCGCCGGCCATTGCGCCCATGGTGGGCGGATGGATGCTGGTGCATGTCAGCTGGCACGGCATCTTCTGGTTTTTGTCGGCCGTGGGTGTGGTGTTGTGGATTGCCATCTTCCGCCTGTTGCCTGAAACGCTCCACGTCACCCAGCGCCAGGCTTTTCACCCCCGAAATCTGATGGCGGGTTACTGGCAGTTGGGTTCTGATCCGCGCTTCTTTCTTTTGTCACTGGCCAGTGGCATCCCTTTTAACGGGATGTTTTTGTACATACTGAGTGCGCCGGTCTTTTTGGGCGAGCATCTGCAACTGGCACCCCAGCAATTCTTTTGGTGTTTTCTGATCACTATTGGAGGCATCATGGGCGGGGCGATGGTCAGTGGGCGGTTGGCCGGAAAAATGGCTCCCAAGCGCCAAGTGCGCATTGGGCTCTCCATCATGCTGGTGATCGCTGTCATCAACCTGGTTGCCAATGTGTTGTTCAAGGCGCACGTCAGTTGGGCTTTGTTGCCGCTGGGCATTTTTTCCTTTGGCTGGGCCCTGATGGTTCCGGTCGTGACCCTGCTGGTGCTGGATTTGCACCCCGAGCGCAGGGGCATGGCATCCAGTCTGCAAATGTTTGTGGGCTCCAGTGCCAACGGCATTGTTGCCGGGGTTGTCTCACCCCTGGTGATGCATTCCACCGTGGGTCTGGCCACGGCTTCACTGCTTTTGTTGTGTATAGGACTGATTTCGTGGAGCTATATTCGTCGTCGTTGGCCCGATATAGGACTTAACATTGCGCATGGTTAGACCGTTGTCTTTCACGTTAGCCGCCGGAATTTTTTTGCTGCTCATGGTGTGGCACGGCGGTGCCATTGCCGAGTCGGATGCCATTGAACGCATCGATGCGATTCAGAGGCTGTCAGAAAAAGACAATGCGCAGGCTCTCAATCAGCTCGTGACTCTGGGGCAGTCGCTTGGATCGGATACCCCCTATCCCATTCGCCGGGATTACCTGAGCACGTTGATGGACATCCAGGTGGATGCCGCCAAAATGGAAGCGGTTGAAACCTCGGTTACCAACCTGCTGAAATTGGCTCTGGCCAATAACGACAATAGTGGTGTGGTGCTTGCGACCGCCAAGTCGGCACACATCATGGTCTTGTCTGGCAAAACCGAGGCCGCCCTTGCGCAACTCCTGGCCGTCGAAGCCATTGCACTGCAAACGGCCGATGCGCGGGCTCTGTGGCATTTTTATTCCACATTGGGCAGCGCACAGTTGACCATGGGACGGTTCGAGGTCGCGCTGGAAAGCACCCTCAAGAGCCTTCAGGTTGCCAAGGATTACCCCAAACAGGCCAGAACCTTACATCTACGTTCGCTCAACCTGCTGTGCAAGGTCTACATGGCCATGACCAACTGGGACAAAGCTCTGCAAGTCATCGAGGAAGGATTGGTCGTTGCCGACGAAGTCGGCTCCCGCAAACTCCAAGGCACCTTGTACCTGAATCAGGGCGCCACCCTGGCAAACCTGGGGCGTCCCAAAGCCTCGGTTGAGGCCTATGAGAAAGCACTTCGAATCGGGCAGGACGCCGGTTTGATCGGGCTACAGGGCACCGCGCTCAACAACATTGGGGACAGTTACCTGATCAGCAAAAACTACCCCAAGGCCGAGGTCTTTGCACGCCAGGCGATGGTTAAGTTCAAAGAGGCCGGTGAAATGGGTGGAGTCGCCACGGCGAAAAGCAATGTTGGCTTCGCTTTGATGGGGCAAGGCAAAACCCGGGATGGGGCGACCGAGGTGCGCGCTGCCATTCAGTTCAGCCAGGAGGCTGGCGCGACTACCGATCAGGAAGCTATTTTGGGTGAACTGGGTCGCATGTATGAGCAGGCTGGCCTGTACCGCGAGGCCGTCGCCACCATCCGCGAGCAGCAAGCACTGACAGTGCAGTTGTTCCGTGCTGACCGCGAAAAATCAGTCGCCACACTGCAGGCTCAGTTTGACGCCGTGCAAAGGCAAAAGCAGCTCGAATTGTTGGCTCGCGAAAACAGCCTGAAAGACGCCGAAATCAGCAACCAGCGGCTGCAGAATACCGTCACACTTTTGGGCGCCGTGGTCACGGTCATGGGGGGTATTTTTGTTTTTTTTCTGTACCGGCGTGTGCGCAAGAGCAACCGGCTGCTGCGTGAGGCCAACAGGCAACTGGAGTTTCATTCGGTTCGGGATCCAATGACTGGCTTGTTCAATCGCAGGTCTTTCCTGGAGTTGATGGGCAAGCGTTCCGCCGGCTCTGGCAAGACGCGCCGCGAAGACGACAGCCCAGACGGCCTCATGATTCTGGATATCGACCATTTCAAGAACATCAACGACACGATGGGACATGCGGGTGGCGACGTGGTGCTGGTCGAGGTTGCCAAACGTTTGCGCAGCACGGTGCGCGACACCGACATGGTTATGCGCTGGGGCGGAGAAGAGTTTTTGATTTACTCCCCCAAGTCCAATGCAGAACACCTCAAAAGTCTTGCCATACGGGTGCTCAAGGTGGTTGCTGAAACGCCCATTGCGGTCGGGGAAAGGGACATGACCATCACCGTAACGGGCGGCTTCCTGTCGCTGCCTTTTTCCGGATTGTCTGAAACCGACTGCAATTGGGAAAAGGCCATGCAGATCGCCGACATGGCACTCTACCTGGGCAAGGTCAATGGCCGCAACCGCGCCTATGGCCTGAACCGCCTGCTGGCCCCTTTTGAGCAGGTCATGCCGGTTCTGGAGCGCGACATCTCTGCGGCATTGAAGGCTGGCATGGTGGAGCTGGTCGAGGTGATGGGGCCTGTGTCGAGTCAGGACGAACCCACCGGTAGCGCCAATGGTGAGAGCATCGTGGTATGAGTTCGCCTACATTGGATCGCGTTCTCGATGCGGTATTGCGGGTCGATGACGGGCTTGTCATTCAATACATTTCCGACTCAGGTCTTCGGTGGCTGGGTAGTGCAGCCGCACAGGAGCGGCCCAAGAATTTTCTTGCTCTATTGCATGAGAACGATGTGGTGCTATTCACAGACGTCTGCAAGGACAAGCCGGACGAATTCTCCTGCGATGTCCGGGTCAACAAGAACGCAGCCGAGTGCTGGGTCAATGTGCGCGCTTACCGATTGGCCGCTGTGGACCAGTATGTGCTGTGCATCATCGACATTTCACAATGGAAAACCAATGACGCAGTCTATCGGCACGCTGCAGAACACGATGAGTTGACCGGACTCGCGAACCGGGCCTTTTTTAAGAAAACGGTGGAAGCGCAGTTGCGTTCGGGCCAGCCCGCATTTTCGATTGCCCTGCTGGACTTGGACGGTTTCAAAAAAGTCAATGACACCTATGGCCATGCGATGGGCGATGCTGTCCTGATCGAAACGTCCCATCGGCTGACGCGCATCATAACGGCCGATGATGTGCTGGCGCGCTTGGGTGGAGACGAGTTCGTACTGCTATTGCCCGGCCAGGACGCCGCCATGGCGCATGCGGTAGTCAAGAAGGCGCTGTTGGCCATCGCCAGACCCTTCGATACGGCCCCGCACAATGCCTATCTGGGCGTGAGTATTGGGATCGCGCAGTTTCCTGATCATGGTGCGGACTACTCCACACTGCTCAAGAACGCCGATACGGCCATGTACCACTCCAAGAATGCCGGCAAGAACCGTGTCAGCATTTTTGCGGTCAATGATGTCAGTGTCGACTTTTCGCTCAAAGCAGCGATACACAACGGTATCCAGGAAGGAGAGTTTTACCTGGAGTACCAGCCGCAATACGATGTGCAGCGCCGGTTGATCGGTGTGGAAGCGCTGATGCGCTGGAACAGTCGCGACTTTGGACGCGTGGTGCCTGACAAATTCATCCCTATCATGGAAGAGGCTGGCTTGATGCCGTTTCTAGGCAAATGGGCGCTTCGTTACGCATGCCACCAGTTGAAAAAATTCCACCAGAAAATGCCCGGATTTGTCATGTCGGTGAACGTGTCGCCCGTGCAGTTCGGAGCCGACGGCTTCGACACCCAGGTGGTTGATGCCATCACCGAAACAGGGGTGGATCCAACCACCGTGATTCTGGAAATAACGGAATCGACCTTGATGCATAGCCAGGAAAAGACCGAAAGGGCCTTGGCTTTGCTGCGCGAGCGGGGTATTCGTTTCTCGATTGACGATTTTGGTACCGGCTTTTCCAGCCTCGCTTATTTGACGCGCCTGCCGGTCTCCAGCATCAAGATTGACAAGGCTTTTGTGCGCGCCATTGAAGAGCAGCGCACGGCCTCGGTCACCGACAAAAAATTGATCACAGCCATGATCAACCTGGCCCACAGTATTGACCTGAAAGTGGTCGCTGAAGGGGTGGAAAACGAGGCGCAGTTTGAATTTCTCAAGCACTCGGGGTGCGATTTGATTCAAGGCTATTTGCTGGGCAAGCCCATGTCGTCTGACGCTATCAGCCGCTTGCTCGAACACCATGTAGGGACCCCCGCATGACTGATCGCAACGCCACGGTTGAACGCCTTTTTGCCGCCATGAAGGGCTCCAAGGGCTTCCCGGCGCAGGAAAAGGCGGTGGTGTCGATGATCGGCTCGCTGGGCAATGAGCAGGCTGCTGCCAGCGACATCGTCCAGCATATTGTTCAAGACTTTGCACTGACCCAGAAAGTGCTCAAACTGGCCAATTCAGCCATGTATGCGCCGTTTTCCGATGGGTCGGGCAGCGTGTCCTCGGCATTGAAAGTGTTGGGCAACGACGCGCTCCTGCACATCGCCTTGAGCACGGCCATGGTTACGGATGCCGAATTGCAAAGTGATGAATCCCTCTCCAGGGCCATGCTGTCGTCCGAGTTGGCCCGCAACCTGTGTGCGGGTCGCTTGGAAGACGTGTCTATTGCAGCCCTGATGTACAACCTGGGCACCATGCTGGCTCACCAGTATTTGTCAGCTGACGCTGCGGCTATCGCGCAGAAAGTGGCAAGCGGTGTTGATGAGACTTCGGCCGCCACCGAAGTGCTGGGTCTGACGCTGGAGCAGTTGGGTGCCGAAGTGGCGCAGCACTGGCGGTTGCCTCAAAACATCGTGTCGGTCATCGACGGCACAGGCGATGCCGACCTGGTTGCCATCGCCCGATTTTCGAAGGCTGCGTCCACTCTGATTCACGCCGGCAAGCTCGAAGCAGTGGACCAGTTGGTGTCCGATCTGGACGCCAGGGGGATTGATAAATCGGGTGTTGGCAGCCTGATTCGGCACAAATCCGAACAGCTCGGTTCGCGCCCAAAATCGGCCCCAGACGCAAGCAACGAGGAGGTGCTGAACGAATTGTTAGCCGCGCTGGCGGCGGACAAAAAGCAAACCGTGGAGGCCCTGGCGGCGGCCATGTTCCCGACCTTTGCCAAGACCTTGCAAACGGCCCACTGCTTGCTGTTCATGCTGACCAGGTCGGGCGACTTTGCGGTGCGCTACGGCTATGGCAAGGGCATTGACGAGTTGCGCAGCAAACTGCGCATCAGCAAGGATTACCAGCCCACCGCCTTCCATGCCGCCATCAAGAACAATGTCGACGTTTCCATTGCGGATGTGTCGCGCCTGAAGGTCAGTGCCCTACCGGCTGGATACACAGCGCTGTTGCCCCACGTCAACAAGTTTGTCATCCTGCCAATCGCCAACCGCGGAGTCTCGGGGCTGGTCTATTGCGACTGGGACAGTGAAACGGTCTTGAGTCCGTCTGAACTGGATGCGGTCAAAAAATTGCGAAGTCTCTTCTTGCCGTTCTTTCCAGCCTGAGCAGCTTGCGAACCTCTCAGGTTACGCCACCCAGCCACGGCAACTCACACCAGGCGGTATCGGGCTGCCAGGTCGCCGCCCAGGCTGGCATCTGCTCGGGTGGCATGGGCCGGGCAATGCCGTAGCCTTGCGCCAGTTCACACCCCAGGTGCAACAGGGCGGTGCCGTGCTCCACGGTCTCTACCCCCTCGGCAATGACTTCGCGTTTGAACGCTGCGGCCAAGCCGATGACACCCTGCAAAATCGCCAGGTCATCGGGGTCGTCCAGCATGTCGCGCACAAAGCTCTGATCGATCTTGAGCAACGCCACGCGCAGGCGCTTCAGGTAGGTGAGCGATGAATAGCCGGTGCCAAAGTCGTCCAATGCAAACTTCACACCCATTTGGGCGCAGTCCTCGATCACTTGCGACACCTGCGCCATATCGGCCAGCGCACTGGTCTCCAGCACTTCGAGTTCAATGCAGCCCGGATGCACCTGCGGGTGCCTGGCCAGGATAGCCTGCAGGCGTTCGACAAAGTCGGCTTGTTGCAGCTGGCGTGCGCCGATGTTGACGCTCACCGGCAGGTCCAGTCCTGAGGCACGCCATGCCGCTATTTGGGTCAGGGCCGCGCCAATCACCCACTCGCCAACATCCACCGCCATCGGGTTGTCTTCGATGACTGGCAGAAATGTGCCCGGCGGCAGCAGACCGCGCTCTGGATGCTGCCACCGGATCAACGCCTCGGCACCAACGACCTGGCCGCTGCGCATGTTGACCTTGGGTTGGTAATGCAGCACGAACTCGCCTCGTGCCAGCGCCAGGCGGATGCGCTCCAGGCTTTCGTGATGGCCGCGGATACTGCTGTCCTGCTCGGCGTCAAAGACATGGTAACGATTCTTGCCGGCCACTTTGGCCTGGTACATGGCCTGATCGGCCTGGCGCAGAAGCTGGTCCGCTTCGATCTCTTGTGTCTGGGGGAAAAAGGTGACGCCCAGGCTGGCCGAAACCTGCAGACTCAGTTCACCCACCGGCACCGGCAGTGCCGCAGCAGCCAGCAGGCGGTTCAGCAGCGGAACACTGGCAGACGTATCTTCCAGGTCAATCAGTACCGCCACAAACTCGTCGCCACCCAGGCGCGCCAATGTGTCGCCCTCGCGCAGCGCATCCTTCATGCGCTGCGCCAGCGCAATCAGCACCTGGTCTCCCGCCTCATGCCCATGGCGGTCGTTGATGGCCTTGAACCCATCCAGGTCAAGGTAGGCCACCGCCAGCTGCTGGCCGCGCCGTTGTGCCTGCGCCATGGCTTGTTGCAGCCGGTCAGCCAGCAATACGCGATTGGGCAGGTTGGTCAGGGCATCAAAATGGGCAATGTGTTCGAGCTGGCTTTGGTGTTCCTTGATCGCGGTGATGTCAGAGAACAGGGCGACGAAATGCTGCGCATTGCCCTGCGCATCGCGCACCGCGCTGATGGTTTGCATCACTGCATACACCTCGCCACTCTTGCGGCGGTTCCATATCTCGCCGCTCCAATAGCCTTCTGTGCTCAGGCTTTGCCAAAGGGCGGCGTAGAACTCGGTCCCCTGGCGACCCGAACTCAGCATGCGCGGGTTTTGCCCCAGGGACTCTTCACGTGTGTAGCCAGTGATCCGGGTGAATGTAGCGTTGACATCCATGATGTTGGAGTCCGGCCCGGTGATCATGATGGCTTCCCGCGCGTGGGTGAAGACACCCGCAGCCAGTTGTAGTTTTTCCTGTGCTTGCCTGCGTTCAATGGCGATGCTGGTCAGATTGGCGGTTTGCTCAATGAGGTCGATATCCGCTTGTACGGGTGTGTGCGGCGCACGGTGGTAAATGGCAAAAGTGCCCAGCACCTGGCCGCTGGTGCCGCGAATCGGCTGGGACCAGCAGGCCCCCAACCCGGCGCTCGCCGCAAGGTCTTTGTAGGGCGCCCAATAGGGGTGTGTGGAGATATCGGTCACGATGACCCGCTCTCCGGTAAAGGCCGCGGTGCCGCAGGAACCCACGCCGACCCCGATTTCAATGCCGTCGAGTGCCGCGTTGTAGAAATCAGGCAGGCTCGGCGCTACGCCCTTGATCAAATGGCGGCCATCAGCGTCGAGCAACAAGATACTGCACAACATGGCCGGGTGGAGTTCCTCCACACTGCGCACAATGGTTTCAAGCAAGGCCGCAAGGGGCGCATTCGCGGCGAGTTGCTCCATGGTGTGCCTGCGAAAATGCTCGTATTGCTCGGCTTGCTTGCGACTGGTGATGTCACTGTTGGTACCGATCATGCGCACCGGTTTGCCATCCGCGTCGCGCTCCACCACCATGCCGCGCCCCGCGGTCCATTGCCAGCTACCGTCTTTGCACAACATGCGGAACTCCACCGCAGCGCTGCCCGGCTTGCCATCCATATACGGCTGCAGTGCGGCATACACGCCTGGTGCGTCGTCGGGGTGAATCCGCTTGGTCCACTCGTCTGCGGTGTCGCCAATTTCATCTTCGGTAAAACCCAGCATGGTTTTGTAGCGCGGTGAGTAAAAGGCTTTGCCGGTCTGGATATTCCAGTCCCACAGGCCGTCTCCAGCGCCTTCAATGGCAAATTTCCAGCGTGCTTCGCTGGCGACGAGTGCCAGCTCGACCCGGTATTTCTCGGTGACATCGCTGAAAACCAGCACGACCCCAACAATCTGGTCCGCCGCATTGCGAATCGGCGCGGCACTGTCGGCAATCTGGTGCTCGCCCCCGTCTCGCGCCAGCAGCGCGGTGTGGTTGGCCAGGCCCACCACCTTGCCGTGCTCCATCACCAGTTGCACCGGGTTCTGCGCAGGCAGGCGGGTCTGGGCGCTGATGATGCGAAACACATCGGTCAGGGGTTTGCCCAGCGCATCGGCCAGCGGCCAGGCCGTCAGACGCTCGGCGGTAGGGTTCATGTGGGTAATCAAACCCGCTGCATCCGTGGCCATGACCGCATCGCCAATGGAATTGAGTGTGATGGCGAGGTTTTGTTCGCTGGCCCGCAGCGCTGCTTCACGCTGCGCCCAGGTTTGCAAAATGCGGTTGAAGCCTGTCACCAACTGCCCGATCTCGCCTGGGTGTGTGTCGGGCAGGGGCTGCTGCGTCGTTTTTGAACCAGCCAGTGCGACCATGGCGTCTGCAGTGTCGCCCAGCGGTGCGAGTTGGTGTTTCAAAACCCACCAGATGAGTATGCCGGTCAGCAGGGTCAATAGCAGCGTGGCCCAGAGCAGGCGTTTTTGCATGTCGGCAATCGGTGCAAAGGCTTCCTGTGCTGGCAGTATGGTCGCGGCATACCAGCCCGCGACTGGAATAGCCTTGGCCGCTGACAACTCCAGCACTCCGCGTGAACTGACCGCCACGCCATAGCCTTCGTAGCCCTGCATGTAGCGGTCGTGCATGGTGTTGAGTCCGGGTGCAGGCAGCGGCTGCATGACGCGGCTGCGGTCGGTGGCCGTGATGAATAGCTGGTGTTGTGGGGCAATCAGGAAATAGCCACCGGTCTGGCCGTAGCGGCTCTCGGTAATTTTGTCCAGAAAACTGGGCTTACCCAGGTTGGTCACTCCGACGATCACGCCAATCACCTTGCCCTGGGCATCGTGAATCGGCACAGCGATGGAAAATACAGGTGCTTTCAACTGCTTGCCCATGACCGGCCGGCCAATCACTGATTTGCCCTCTTTGAGCGGGGCCACAATGAAATCCCGGTCCATGTAGTTGATGCCGAGGCGATTGGCCGACCGCGGCACGTCGGCGATGGCTGTGCCGTCAAGCCCCGCCACCCAGACCCCGCCGTTGAACAGCAGCTGCAGCAGCGGGCGTTGCTCCAGCCGGGCCTGCAAGGCCGCAGGGCTATCCATCAAGCTCGCATCCATTTCTTTGGCAACCGTCTCCAACGCCTGCAGGCGTTCGGTCAGGTCGCCATTGACCTCTTTGGCAACCGCCGTCACCACCGAGAACTGCTGCTCCCCCATCAGGCGCTGCATATCGGCCTGCAAGCTGCGGCTCACAAAGAGCGACAGCGACCAGATGCCCAGCACAAAAATAGCCAGCGTGAAAACCGTGGCGCGGGTTTTGAGCGACTGCCATGCGGGGATTCTGGTGCGGGTGCCGTGTTCCATAGTCACTATCGTTTTTATAGCTGCTTACGCAATATTCACGGGGGCTGGTGGCACATTTTGCATCACAAATGCCTCCAGCGCCGCCAGCGGCAGCGGCCGGCTGAACCAATACCCCTGGTAGGCATGGCAACCCTGGTGCGCCAGAAAATCGGCCTGGGCCTGCAGCTCCACGCCCTCGGCAATCACCGACAGGCCCATGCTCTCGGCCAGCACCACGACCATTTTGGCGATGGCCGCGTCGTTGGGGTCGGTCACGATGTTGCGCACGAAGCCCTGGTCAATTTTCAGTTGGTCCAGCGGCAGGCGCTTCAGGTAGGCCAGCGACGAGTAGCCGGTGCCAAAGTCATCCAGCGAGAAGGCCACGCCATGGGCCCTGAGCGTGCCCATGCGGGTGATCACCGCCTCCACGTCATCCACCAGCATGCTCTCGGTCAGCTCCAGCTTGAGGTTTTTCGGGTTGGCCCGGGTGCGTGCCAGTGTGGCCAGCACACTGTCCACAAAATCGTGTTGCTTGAACTGACGCGCGCTGACGTTCACCGCCATCGTCAGGTGCGCAAACGCCGGGTCAGCCGACCACGCCGCCAACTGGGCACAGGCGCTCTCCAGCACCCACTGTCCTATTGGCAGAATCAGGCCGCTTTCCTCCGCCAGCGGGATAAATTCGGCCGGTGACACCATGCCACGCTGCGGATGCTGCCAGCGCACCAGCGCCTCCACCCCGGTGATGCGGCCCGCACCCACCACCTGGGGCTGGAAGTGCAGCAGGAATTGCTGCCCGGAAACGGCTTCGCGCAAATCGGCTTCCAGCGCCGCATGGGCCGAGACTTCGGCCTGCATCCGGGCATCAAAAAAGCGCAGCGTGTTGCGCCCGGCGGCTTTGGCCTGGAACATGGCCAGCTCCGCGCGTTTGAGCGGCTGCTCGCTGCCCTCCAGTGCTGCGTCACCAAACAAGGTGATACCGATGCTGGGCGTGCAGTGGTGGGCACCGCCGTCGAGCGCGAAGTCTGCGACAAAGGCGTTCAAAATTTTGTCAGCCACCGCCTCGGCCTGGGTGGCTGCTTCGATGCCGTCTTCGCTCAGGTCTTCGAGCATCACCACAAATTCGTCACTGCCCAGGCGGGCGACCGTATCACCATCACGGATGCAGGTCTTCATCCTCTTTGCGACCAGCACCAGCAGCGCGTCACCCTCAGAGTGCCCCCGCGTGTCGTTCAGCGTTTTGAAGTTATCCAGATCAATGAACAGCAATGCATTTTTGCGCGCGTGGCGCGTGCTGTTGTGCAGGGACTGCTCCAGCCGGTCGAGCAGCAGGCGGCGGTTGGGCAAATGGGTCAGCGGGTCATAAAAGGCCAGGGTGTCAATCTGAGCCTGCGCGCTCACGCGTTCGGTCACGTCGTTGAAAATCGCGACATAGTGGGTGGTCAGCCCGTCCCGGTCTTTGACCGCGCTGATGGTCAGCCACTCTGGATAAACTTCGCCACTCTTGCGCCGGTTCCAGATCTCACCTTGCCAGGTCCCCTCGTTCTCAAGTGTTTGCGTCATGGCCGCGTAAAAGTCGCTGTCGTGCCGACCCGACGCCAGGATGCGCGGTGTTTGGCCTATCGCCTCTTCGGCGCTGTAGCCCGTGATGGCGGAAAACGCCTTGTTGACCCGCAAAATCACGCGCTGCGTGTTGGTGATGGCCATGCCCTGCTGCGACTCGAAGGCGGTCGCGGCAATGCGCAGGGCTTCTTCCGCTTGCCGGCGCTCGGTGATGTCGTGGATGGAGACGTGAATGGCGGGGGCGCCGTCATAAACCACCGAGGTGCCTTGTACCGTCACGTCGATGCTGGTGCCGTCCAGCTTCAGAAATCGCGACTGCACCGAGGCCAGTTGGGGCGCGCCGTCCATCAGATGGCGCATGCGCGCGGTTTGACTCGCCTGATCATCAGGGTGAATCAGTTCGGAGGTGGCTTTGCCCAACAATTCCTCGGAGGAGCTGGCGCCAAATAGCGCCACTGCGGAGGGGTTGACGTAAATGATGTGACCTGCCCTGTGCACCAGAATGGCCTCGGGCGACCACTCAATCAGCGTGCGAAAGCGTTGTTCGCTGAGTTGTAGCGCAGCGGCGTGTCCGCCAATATCCCGGTGGTAGCTTTGAAACAATTTACCCGACCAGCGCGAAAACCCCCAAGAGGCGGCCACACCCACGGCCAACGCGGCCACCAGTGCCAGCAACACATCGGTAAAGTCCTGTTGGTTGGTGGCCTCGTAGCGGGCAAGTTCCTGCTGCAATATCGCGCCCTGTTCTGCATCCGTGCTGGTGACGACCACCATCCAACCCCAGGGTTGCGCGACACGCACCAAAGCCGTCTTGCTGATGCTTTGACCGCTGCCTGGATCGATCCATGCATATTTCAGGTAGCCACCGCCCTGGTTGGCGAGTTGTTGCATTTGCGCCACTGCCGCTTGTTCGACAGGTGGCATGTCCTGGTAGTGCATGCCTTCGAGCTTGGCGTTGGAGGGTGTCAGCAGCGAGCGCCCGTCTCCATCCATCAGACCCACGTAACCACTGGCGCCAAAGCGGACACCCCGCAGGCGGGAAATGGCTTCCGCCTTTTGGCGCTGTTCCCATTCGGCGGTGTAGTCACCGGTGCCGATGAGCCAGTCGTAGGGCGGAAAGTGGCGTACGTATGCCAGCTTCGCCGACATGTTCTTGGCGTCACCCGGGCTGTACCAGCGGTAGCTTGAAAACCCCTCGCCCTGCGGTTTGGCGGCGGCGTCGATAAGCCCCCGCATGATGAAGTGCCCGGTGTCATCCTGGTTGTTGAGCAGCGTCTTGCCCTCCAGTTGGGGGGCAGTGGGCAGAAGAATGAACTTGCCCTGCATGTCGTCGATGAAGTAGTAGCCACGCCCCTCAAAAAACCGCACCGGGCGCAGTGCTTCAATGATCAGTTGCTTCACCTCATGGGCTGGCCGGCGTGGTGACTCTTTGGCATAAATCGCCTCCACCACTTGCATGGCGGTGTCCACCTGGCTGGTCAGTCCGTTGCGCAGCACCTGATCGGTGCGGGTGCGGGTGAATTCGATATAGCTCAGGGCGGACGCCATTTCGGCAGCCAACCGGGCATTGTTTTGTTCCACCGCCGCCTGGCTCAGGCGCGCCAGCGAGGCCCGGTGGTCCACCACACTGCGCCACGAAAAAAAGGCCCCCAGCGTCAACGTCAGCACAAAAACAATAGCCAGCGTGCCCGCAAGATGCAGGCGAGGTACGTTGCTCTCGTTGATGTCAATTTGCATGGGCTACAGGCCTATTTGGCTCATAAAACCGCACCACATTGCGCCCAGCGGCTTTGGCCTGGTACATGGCGGCGTCGGCCCATTTCACCACGTCGGGCTGGCTGGCCGCATGGTTGGTGAACAGCACCACGCCAATGCTGACGCTGCAGTGGTGTTCGACCGTCGTCTCGTTTTGTCCGGGCTTTGCTACCGTCAGCCGGTAGGGCGCGGCCAGACTGAGGCGAATCTTCTCCGCCACACCCGCCGCCAGTTCGCGGGACTGGGCCTGGTCTGCATCCAACTCACTGAGCACCACGACAAACTCATCCCCACCGGTGCGCGCAACGGTGTCGACTTCGCGCACACAGGCGCTCAGGCGTCTGGCCACTTCGACCAGCAGCAAATCACCCACGCTGTGACCATGGGTGTCGTTGAGGGGCTTGAAGTTGTCCAGATCCAGAAACATCAGGGCTCCGAATAGCCCATTGCGCTTGCTGGTTGCCATGGCCTGGTTGAGGCGGTCTTCGAGCATGCGGCGGTTGGGCAGGTTGGTCAGAGCGTCAAAATGGGCAATTTTCTCAAGCTGGTTTTGCTGCTCTTTGATGCCCGTGATGTCGGAGAACAGCGCCACATAGTTTTGTGTATTGCCTTGCGCATCGCGCACCGCGCTGATAGTGAGCAGCTCGGCGTATACCTCGCCGTTCTTGCGCTGGTTCCAGATTTCACTGCTCCAGTGGCCAGGCCCGGTCAGGTCACGCCACATCGTTTCATAAAACGCCTTGTCGTGGCGGCCAGATTGGAGGATGCGCGGGTTTTGGCCGATGGCCTCTTCGCGGCTATAGCCGGTGATGCGGCTAAAGGCTTCGTTGATATCGATGATGATTCCGTCCGCGTTGGCAATGGTGATGCCTTCGCGGGCGTGCGAGAAAACGCTGGCTGCCAGCCGGATTGTTTCTTCTTTGCGCTTGCGCTCGGTGATGTCCTGCACCAGCCCGTAGATGCGTACCACCCGGGCGTTGCCATCGCGTTCTGGAAATCCCCTGGCGAAGACGTGGCGTCGCTCGCCATCGGGGCGCACCGCCGTCAGCTCCAGATCGTAGGGCGTGCCGTCTGCCACTGCTTTGCTAACGGCTTCAAACAGTATTTGGGTAGATGCCGGCGTATACAACTGGGCCTGCCCCTCCAGGTTCGGAACGCCCAAAGCCGGGTCGCGACCCAAAAGCCGGAACATCTCGGGCGACCAGGTCACGGTGTTGGTATCAACCTCCCACTGAAAACTGGCCAGATGCGCCATGCTTTCGGTGCGCTCCATCATGGTTTGCATGCGTTGCATGGCCTTTTCGGATTGCTTGCGCGGGCTGATGTCGGCGTGGGTGATGACCGCGCCGCCCCGTCCAGCCTCACCCAATGGCATGGCCATCATGGCGAACCAGCGCTGCTGCGTGGGGGAGTCGCAGGGGTATTCGCAGCTGAAGCTGGGCAAGCGGCCCTCCAGCACGGCTTGAAGGCCTGCGTGGGCCGTCAAAACCCCATCGGTGTCACCATCAGCGCCCACCCCGCAGACCGCCAGGTAATTGGTGCCCACGCCGGTGTGTTGCGCAGGCTCGCCGGGCACAAGGCTATTGGCAACCGCAAACTGTTGCCAGCGGGCGTTGACCGCCAGGATCACACCAGTGCGATCCACCACCGCAATTTCGGCGTCCAGCGAATTCAGGACCACATCCTTGAACGATTCGCTGGCTTTGAGCGATGCTTCCCGCTGCACACTCTTTTCCAGAATGCGGTTGAACCCGGCCACCAACAGGCCAATCTCGCCGTGGTGCGTTTCTGCCAACGGCTGCGGGATTTGCTTCGAATCGGCCAGGGCGGTCATCGCACCCGCCGTGGCGAGTAGCGGTGCAAGCTGGCGTTTCAAAACCCACCAGATCAGTGCGCCGGTCAACAGGGTCAGCAACAGCGTTGCCAGCAGCATGCGCTGCTGCATGGCAACCACCGGGGCAAAGGCCTCTGCGGTGGGAACGACTGCACCCATGAACCAGCCCGCCACCGGAATGCCTTTGGCCGCAGTGAGCTCCTCCACGCCCCTGGAATTGACCGAAATGCCATAGCCTTCATAGCCCTGCATGTAGCGGTCCAGCATGGTGTTGACGCCCACAGGCGGCAACGCTTGCATGATGCGGTTTTTTTCGGACGCCGTGACGATCAGCCGGTACTGTGGTGCGGTCAGCAAATAGCCACCAGTCTTGCCGTAGTGGCTGTCCGTAATCTTGTCCAGAAAATTGGGTTGGCCCAGGTTGATGGTCCCCACCAGCGTGCCAATCACTTGGCCCGCCCCATCGCGCAAGGGGGTGACGATGCTGAATATGGGCGCTCCCAGTCTCTTGCCCATGGAGGGGCGGCCAATCAGCGTTTTGCCTGTTGGCGCCGACCGAAAACTGACCCACTTATAGAGGTTGTGCCGACCCAAAATTGACCCAGGTGTTTTACTGGCTCTGCCCGTTTTTTGGGCAGGAGCAAAAAAGGTGATCACCATGGAAATGCTGGGCAA
>CAJAVE010000096.1 GCA_903945325.1 uncultured beta proteobacterium
CTCACCCTGTTGAGCACACCCGAGCAGTGGCATGACTTGTTGACCATGACCGCCACTGTCAATGGTTTGGCGGTGTTGCTGCCACTGGTGATCGCAATCCGGGCCATTGCATTGGGTGACAGGCTGGCGTGGGGCTTTGTTTTTGCCAGCGGTCTGCTCGGATTCATGGTGGCAGGACTGTATGCGCGTGGCCTGCAGGTTTCGGGACTGGGACCGACGATGTGGGCCACAACCGCAGTATGCACCGTGGGCTTCTTCATGCTGGGCACATACCTGGGCCTTCGGCGCGACCGGGTTAACCGCCATCTGGAGCGCTTGGCGAACCTGGCACAAGGCGCTGACCCTGCAACGGGCCTACCCAAAGGCTCCGTTCTGTTGTCCAAGCTGGACGACGCCATCTGGCGCAGCGCGCGCATGAACCAAGAGTGCACGGTCATCTGCCTGCGCCTGCAAAACCTCTATGAACTGTCAGAAATTGTAGGACACCATTCTGACAAGCAAATCCTCTCCGCCATGTCGGCACGCATACGGCGTGCCATCGGCTTTCGCCACATGCTGGGCCTTTACCACCCACAATGCTTCGTCGTGGTGATGTCAACTTACAGCAATACGCGCCTGGTAGAAAAGTCCCTGCAACGACTGCGCTACCTGATGGCGAAACCCCTGACGGTAGTCGGATTGGACGACGCCACACACAGCTTTTTGCCCCACATGGGAATAGGCTCCGTCCTGATTACAGCCGAAAACTGCGACCCTGCCACAGTGCTGGACCAGGCCGAGCGCCTGTCACTGAAAAGCCAACCGCCAGTAGACGACCCTTCAGCCCCGACAGAACAGGCAGTGCTAACTTTCTGAGAACACGCTCAGGACAGCCTGGCCGTTGCCCGCGCCACTTCGTGGGCACCTTGAGCCGAGCCATTGGGTGGCACCATTTCACCCGTACGGTCACGCACCTGGCCGAGCTGTGCGGCCAGGCGCTCGGGTGCATCCCCGTCCAATCCAATCCAGTCACCCTGTGTCATGGTGATATTGGCTGACTCCACACTGCCGCCGCCCGCACACAAGATGGTGCGGGTGGGAGCGTCTTCCGACACCAGCACCAGCATAGCGGGCACTACCGCCTGGGGTTGCAACGCTGCCAGCACGGCCTCAGGCATCAGGCCCTCGGTCATACGGGTAGCAGCGGTGGGCGCCAGAGAGTTGACGCGGATATCGGACTTGGCACCTTCGAGTGCCAGTGTTTGCATAAAGCCCACCAGCGCCAACTTGGCCGCGCCATAGTTGGACTGGCCGAAGTTGCCATACAGCCCGGTGCTGGAGGTGGTCATCAAAATGCGGCCATATTTTTGCGCCACCATGTGCGGCCATACCGCTTTGCTGCAATGCACGGCACCCATTAAATGCACATCAATCACGGTGCGGAAGTCGGCCAGATCCATCTTGGCAAAGGTCTTGTCGCGCAAAATGCCGGCGTTGTTCACCAAAATGTCCACGCGGCCCCAGGTGTCTACTGCCTGCTGCACCATGGCTTGCACTGCTTCCCAGTCGGTGACCGAGGCGCCATTGGCAATGGCCTCGCCGCCTGCGCCCCGAATCTCGTCCACCACCGCCTGCGCAGCGCTCACCGAGCCGCCAGATCCATCTCGCGCACCACCCAGATCGTTCACCACCACTTTGGCACCACGCGCGGCCAGGGCCAAGGCATGTTGGCGACCCAAACCGCCGCCCGCACCCGTCACAATGGCAACACGCCCTTTGAAATCAACGCTCATACAACCATCCTTGGATGTGAAAATAACCAGCACACACACAGCGCCGCAAAGCAGCGCAGCGAATCACTGGCTACTGTAATTCACCTACCCCCACACCCAGCTGACTTGCGTCAAGACCGAGACACCCCACCATGGAACTGAACTCTGAAATCCCCACCGCACCACCCCGAAATGCGTCCACCGTGGTCATGCTGCGTGACTCGGCCCACGGGCTGGAGGTGTTTCTGGTCAAGCGCCACAGCCTGTCGGACGTGTTGGGTGGCGCCTATGTGTTTCCGGGTGGAAAACTCGATGCGGCCGACTGCGAGCTGGACCCGTTAGCCCACCTGGACCAGGAGCCCGCTCAGCTGCACGCCGCACTGGGCGAGCCGCAAACCGACGTCATCACCGCCACCGGTTTGTATGTGGCTGCGCTGCGCGAAGCATTTGAAGAGTCACGCGTGCTGTTCAGCCACGATGGGGCCAGCGCACAAGCTGCCCTGCTGCACGACAAAGCCAAGCCGTTCAACCAGTTGCTGGCCGAATTGCAAGTGCGCCTGCAAACCAAAAACGTGATGCCATGGAGCCGCTGGATCACCCCGCGCATGCCCTCCATCACCAACAAACGATTCGACACCCGCTTTTTTGTGGCTGCGGTGCCGCATGCGCAAGAGGCCACCCACGACAACCACGAAGCCACCGAGAGTGCCTGGCTGGCACCACGTGCTGCCCTGGAGCAGTATTGGGAGCGCAAGATAGAGCTGGCGCCACCGCAGATCATGAGCCTGGCCCACCTGGCCCGCCACGCATCGGTAGCCAACGTGATGCAAGCCGCGCGCGCGCAGTTGCCGCCGCTGATCTTGCCCGAAACCTTTGACGAAGCCGGTACGCGCGTGCTGTGCTACCCGGGCGACCCGGCCCACTCGGTCAAACAGCGAGCGTTGCCCGGGCAGACCCGGCTGATGTACCGCAACAAGCGCTTCGAGCCATTGGATGGATTTGAGGCGCTATTCACCTGAAACCGAAAATATCGACTAAATAGGGCTCTATACCGCGTAGAATATGCGCAAACAGCTATTATTTTTATAGCTTACAGCTGCATTTTTAGAAGCGATAGCCCACATTGCCTGCGCAATTTAACGCATTCCCGCAGCCTCCAAGTTTGACGGAAGTGTTGTTGCGCCCTCAATCAATGCAAGTAGTGATTGCCCACTAATCACGTCACAATATTTGTCAGCAGACCGTCAGAACCGAGTCATATGCTGCGCTGCAACATGACTGCATCACTTAGCCTCCAACTGGGCCTCGACGATCTCCTGGCCGACCTGCAACACGCACGCCGGTGCGACGAGCTGGGTCGACTGGCCCTGCTGGCGTATTGCGATGTGCGCTGTTGGGCCCGCCAGGCAGGAGAGATGGGTGTGGCCGAGCATTCAATGGCGATATTCACAGAACATCCCCACGCCAGCAAGGCAGACTTTCTCGAACAGGTTGACCACTTGATTGCTGAATTGCAGCGGGTACGACCCCGACTACTGGAAGCACGCGCCATCCATTAATCTGTGTACCAAGGTGTGCAGTACTCCCCGTCATCTACCCCACGCGGGCAGTGACCCGCCAACATCCCGCTCAATCTGCGACAGATTGAGGACGCAGAGGGGCGACCGGACTACCCGGGCAACCTCGGCTTCATGGTGTATTCGCTATATTTTTGATAGCTGGTTGCGCAATATCCACGATTCCTAGAGCTATATATTGCTCCCATCACGCCCGTAGATGCGGCACAGGTGGGCCAGGCGACTGGCATGCTCGGGCAACACCTGTGACCACTCGAAACGCCACTCCCAATAGCCCTCGCATTTACCGGGGAAGTTCATGCGGTGCTCGGTCTCCAGCCCCAGAATGTCCTGCATGGGGTGAATGGCAGTGTCGGCAACGCTGGCGCAGGCGGCACGAATCAGGTCCCACTCCACATCGCTGCCATCTACGGCCAGATAGTCACACAGGTGCTGGCGCTCTTTCTCGGACGCGGTTTTCCACCAGCCCCGGGTGGTGTCGTTGTCGTGGGTGCCGGTGTAGACCACGGTGTCGTTCTGGTGGCGGTGAGGCAAGAAGTTGTTGGTGCTGTTGTCGCCAAAGGCAAATTGCAGGATGCGCATGCCTGGGAAGGCAAACCGGCGTCGCAGGGCTTCCACATCGGGTGTAATCTCGCCCAGGTCTTCGGCAATGATGGCCAGCGGTCCCAGTGCCGCGTAAATGGCGTCGAACAGCGGTGCGCCAGGGCCGGGCAACCATTGGCCTTTCATGGCAGTGGGTTCGCTGGCGGGCACTTCCCAGTAGCTGGCAAAGCCACGGAAGTGGTCGATGCGCACAATGTCGACTAGCTCAAAGGTGCGCTTGATGCGCTCAATCCACCACGCATAGCCCTCGCTGGCATGCGCACTCCACAGGTACATGGGATTGCCCCAGCGCTGGCCGGTTTCACTGAAATAATCCGGCGGCACACCGGCCACCACGCGGGGGTGGCCATCGGGGTTCAGGTCAAACAAGTCCTGACGTGCCCAGACCTCAGCGCTTTGGTAGGCAATGAAAATGGGCGCGTCACCAACGATCTGGATGCCGCGCTGGTTGGCGTAGGCGCGCAGCTTGCGCCACTGGGTGAAAAAGCGCCACTGGCAAAACTTCCAGAATGCAATGCGCGAAGCGTGCTGTGCGCGGGCTGCGTCCATGGCAGCAGGTGTGCGCTGGGCCAGACCACCTTCCCACTCGCACCAGTCTTTCCAGTGAAAGTGCTCGGCCAGTGACATGAAAAGCGCGTAGTTGTCCAGCCAATCGAGGTGGGTCTCGCAGAAGGCGGCGAAGTCGGCCAGGCGTTCGGGGGTGGCGTCCTGCGCAAAGGCCGTCGCAGCGCGCGCCAGGCGTTCCATGCGCCAGGGCCAGACAGCGGCAAAGTTTTGGCGCTGCATCTCAAAGCCCACATCCGGCACCAGATCAGCCGGTGTTAACCACCCGTGTTGCAGCAGATCATCCATGTCGATCAGCAGCAGGTTGCCGGCAAACGCTGAACTGCTCATATAGGGCGAATTACCCGGGCCAATGCCACTGAGCGGCAGGATCTGCCACAGTTTTTGGCCGGCGGTTTGCAGCCAGTCGACGAAATGGTAGGCCGCAGTGCCCAGGTCGCCGCTACCATGCGGGCCGGGCAAGGAGGTGGGGTGCAGCAGCACGCCGCTATTGCGTGGAAACTTCATGGTTCAGTGTGGGTAGTTGGTGATATTGGGGCTGCAGGCGCATCTGCGCGTGATCCAGGAAATCGGCCAGTTGTATGCGCCTCGTATCTTACGGGCTGCGCGGCGCCAAATGCGCCAGCGTACCCGCCACGCTGATGCCTGGAGCCTTGCGGCGCGCGCCAATGGACGCTTGACCGGGCGCCACTTCATCCAGGCCGACGGTGACATCACTACCCAAAGCGGGCACATTGGAACCACGTTGCAGGGTGACACCGACCACCAGTATGTCCACCATCAACAGGTGCAGGATTCGGCTGATCATGGGAACCTGTGTGGCGATGTCTTCGACATGGTCTACGATCAGCGCCAGATCAGCTTTGCGAGCGAGAGGTGACTGGCTTTCGGTGATTGCGATCACCTTGACACCACGCTCCTGCGCCTTTTCAGCAACCGCCAGCAACTCGGCAATGCGCCCACTGCTGCTGATGATCAATACCACTACATCGGGATTCAACAGATTGGCAGCCAAAGTCTGCAAACGCGGATCGGTGTGTGCAACCGCCGAAACACCCACGCGCAAGAACTTGAATTGCGCATCGTTGGCGACAGCGCCGTAGTGGCCAACGGCATAGATTTCGACCCGACTCGACTCAGCAATCAGGCGCATGGCGCGGTCCATGCTGTCGCGGTTCAAATGGTCTCTGGCCTGCAAAATAGCCGATGCAGTATTGCCTAGTACCTTGGCACCAAGTTCCAGCATCGAGTCATTGCCGGTCACCTGCGTGTGAGTGATAGGAATCGTACCGGTCAAGCCAGACGCCAACCTCAGCTTGAAATCCGACAGGCCCTCGCATCCCAGCGAGCGGCAAAAACGGATCACGGTGGGTTGGCTCACATCCGCTGCGCGTGCAATTTGGGCAATAGGGTCGTTCAAGGCCGACCTGGGCTGCGCCAGCACGTGCTGCGCTACGCGCTGCTCAGCGGGCGACAGGCTCGTCAGCGCGCGACGGATCTGGCCCAGAATGGCAGATCCATTGGCACCATCAAGCTCGCGCAACTGTGAAGCCAAAATCACCGAGGCGCCGATTAAAGTTGCATCCGCCGCTGTAATGACAAAGGTAGGAATTCCCTTCATGTACTCGGCAAAGCGACCCTTGTCTTCGAAGCGCTTGCGAAACGGGGACTGGTCAAAGTAAAGCCCCAACCGAGGCACAATCCCCCCGCCAATGTAGATGCCGCCGAATGCGCCCTGGCTCACGGCCAGATTGGCGGCAGCAGTGCCCAGAATCGCACAGAACACGTCGATGCTTTCCCGGCACAGCGCGTCGCTACCGTCAAGGGCCAAGCGGGTGATTTCAGGCGCTTCCAAATGGCGTTCTGGTAGCCCTGCCCGGTCCGTCAACGCATAAAAAATCAGTTCTATACCCGAACCCGAAAGCAGACGCTCAAACGAAACATGAGAATATTGACGCCACGCATACTGGAGGATGGCGACTTCACGCTCATCTTGCGGTGAAAAACTGGTGTGGCCGCCTTCGGTGCCCAGGGCAATCCAGCCCTCTCCTGCGGGAATCAGACCTGAGACGCCCAGTCCCGTCCCGGCTCCAATCAGACCAACGACACTGCGCGGAACAGCCACACCGCCGCCAAACTGGCGCAGTTGCTTTACCGAAAGGCTGGGGACCGACATTGCCAGCGCCGTGAAGTCGTTTACCACCACCAGATTGTCAAAGTGCAAACGCTCTCGCATCTCCTCTATCGAGAACTGCCAGTGGTAATTGGTCATGCGCACAAGGTCACCAGACACCGGGTTGGCGATTGCAACTGCTGCATGCCGGATATTGCCAGCTGTGACTCCGTTCAATCCCGAAAGGTAGGCTAATACCGCAGCATGAAAGTCAGAATAGTCGGCACACCGCAATGACACACTGTGCTCAAACAGGTGGGGCGCAACTTCCAGTGCAAACCGCGCAAACGTGCCACCAATATCGGCAATCAGGCGCGGGTGGTCAAAGCGCGGTTCAGACATGTCTGTGTCCCTTGGTCATGGATGTGTCAAAGACAACAGCTTAACGGATGCCTGAAAGGTCCCCGACGCCAACACGGGCCTATGGCAATGTGTCTAGTGCGCGGGATGCGCCCAGCAGAGCGGGAGTAGATGCAGTAATGACCCAGACCGGCATCGCGGACAGCATGGCACGGTAACGGCCTTTGTCCTCAAAGTATTGCCTAAACAGGATGTCATCAAAAGTCGCCCCTAAACGTGGCACGATGCCCCCGCCAATATAGACGCCGCCTTGTGAGCCCAACGTCAGGGCCAGATTGCCCGCAACGTTGCCAAGGAATTGGGTGAAATACTTGACCGCCAATACGCACTGATCATCATTCCCCGCAACAGCACCATCGGTTACATCTGCGGGTTGCAAATCACGCGATGGGCAACCGTGCAATACGCAAATAGCCTCATACAGGTTGACCAAACCTGCGCCCGACAATACCCGTTCGGCACTCACATGGGGAAATTTTTTCCGCAAAATGCCCAGCAGTGTCGCCTGTAGATCGTCGGTCGCGGCCAACGTAACGTGCCCACCCTCACCTGCCAAGGCATTGAATCGACCGGCAACATCGGGCACGAGGCCCGAGACACCAAGCCCGGTACCCGGGCCCAACAAAGCAATGGTCGAACCAGCGACAGCGCTGCCCGCCCCGATCGGTCGCAACTCTTGCGGCTTTAATACCGGCAGGCTGAGCGCCAAAGCCGTGAAGTCATTTATGACAACGCAACGCTCAAGCGCCAAAGCCCTTTGAAAACCCAATATTGAAAACTGCCAACTGTTGTTGGTGAAACGCACGTCATCCCCACTGACAGTCGTCGCAACGCCCATCGCAGCCCAGCGCGGACTCCGTCTTCCGTGCGCAGCCAGGTAATGCATCGCCGAATCCTGCAACGAAGCACTGGCCGCACAGGGTTGTACGGACACGTCCTGCAACCCGTCGTCGGCAGCCTCCTGCCAGGCCCAACGCACATTGGTTCCGCCGATATCACCCAATAACCTCGGATAACCCTGATTCATGCCCAACTTCCTTAACGGTTGCCTATTCAAGGCCATATGGGTTGCAAAACGGCATCAAAAAAAACCCCATCGGGTGAACGATGGGGTCAACCTTTTTGAGAACCGAACCAAACTGTGAACGTCCCATTCGCCTGCAAAAATCGATCTAAGTAATACAACTAAATACCACTACACAATATGTAGTTTGATTACAGTCAAATGACAAATCTCGACTTACCTCGCTGAAAGCAGCGCCAGTTTAGGGCAAAAACGTTGTGATTGTGGCGAAAATTCGCGTAAAACCCCTAAAACCTCAAAAAACTAGGGTTTATGCCTATGTCTGGCTTTTTCTTGTTTTGGTACAAATGGAATGCAGCCGAAGATTGCAAAAATATCGGCAGAGCCTTTGATGCCCCCTCAAAGAATTGCAAACCCACGTGTACCAGGAAAAACATTTATGAAGAACACCCCATCCCAGCGCGCTGACGCACGTCAAGCGCGAAGCTCAATGTTCAAGCTCGCCCCCATCGCTGCCGGCTGCGCCGTGTTGGTCATGACAACAAGTGGCGCGTATGCACAAGAAGCTGCATTGAGCACCGTCACAGTGACCGGTATCCGCAAGGGTATTGAGGACGCCATTTCAGTCAAGCGCAATTCGGATGCCATCGTGGAGTCCATCTCCGCAGAAGATATCGGAAAGCTGCCCGATACCACTATCGCGGAGTCCCTTGCACGTTTGCCGGGTGTCACCACACAACGCACCAAGTCCGGCGCGGCATCCACCATCAGCATCCGGGGCCTTGGGCCTGACTTTAATGGCTACTTGTTGAATGGCCGTGAGCAGACCAGCACGGGCGATAGTCGCGCCGTTGATCTGAGTGTCTACCCGGCAGAATTGATTGCTGGCGCAACAGTCTACAAGACGACAGACGCGGCACTGATGAGCGCCGGTCTGGCTGGAACGATTGACAACCGCCTGATTGATCCTTTGGCTTTTCCCAATCGCGTGTTCGCGGCCAATGTAGAAAAAGTTCGAAATGGCGTCGGCCTCGATGGCACGCCAGAGGGAACCGGCAATCGCCAAAGCTTGACATATGTGGACCAGTTCATGGACCGTAAGTTGGGTGTTGCGCTGGGCTTCGTGCGCGTCGACGGAACCAGCAACGAAATTGGCTCGGGCGGCTGGGGTGGTGATAACCGCACCCAGGCAACGCTGACCAATGGCACTGTCGTGCAAAACGTGAAGGTTCCTGACACATGGGGCAATGGCATCGATTTCCAGACCAAGACCGTAACAACCAAGAGTACGGGTGTTGCCGCCATTGTGGCCTTCAAGCCCTCCAAGAATTTCACCAGTCAGGTGGACTTGTTCTACGCCAAGGCTGACAACACCCAGAAGTTTGCCCGCATTCAAGGTGGACTCGGTGGCCCCATCACCAATGCCACTGTAGTCAACGGTACCGCTGTCAGCGGCACCTATGCCGTCGGCGCTGGCGCGACCGGTGGCGGCCTGATCAACCGCATCGAAAGCATTTTTGATGACGACACGGTACAGTCTTTTGGCTGGAAGAACACGCTAAAAATGGACAATGGATGGACCGCAGCCATGGATTTGAGTAGTAACCGAGCTCAACGAATCCAGCGCGACATCGAAGCCTATGCCGGCATTCCTGGTGCTGACACCCTCAGCTTTGATACCACGAGCGGCACGACCAAATTCAAACTGGGCAGCCCACTGAGCTATACCAACCCCAACATCATCAAGGTGCGTGACCAGACCGGCTGGAGCGGAATCAACGGCGTGCCTCAAGCGGGCTACTCCAAAGGACCGACGATCACCGACACCGTTGATGCGATTCGCTTTGACTTCAAGCGTGAACTGGCTGAAGGTTCGATGTTCTCCGACGTTCAATTCGGTGCGAACTATAGTTCACGCAGCAAAGACCGCAGTACGGATGAAGGCTTGATCGTATCTACAACTGGTGGTGGCAAGGACGCGATTGCGTTCCCGGGCGGCTCCTACGTGGCGTCTAACGTGGGCAACACTGGTGTTGACTTGCTGACCTTTGACCCGCAAGCCAATTTGTGGCCCGGTGCAACCATTCTGCGCAAGTACAACGATGACATTCTGTCCAAGACCTGGGGCATCAAGGAAAAAGTCACCACCGGCTACGTGAAGTTTGGTATCGACACCGAGTATGCAAAAGTACCAGTTCGCGGCAACGTGGGCGTGCAGGTTGTCAACACCGACCAATCGTCCTCAGGCTACCAGGCTGGCGTGGGCTCCGGCGTCGTGCTGGCCAACCCGTCCAAGGGCGTGACAGAGGCTGGAACAACCTATACCGACGTGTTGCCTTCTTTGAATGTCACTGGTGACCTGGGCTCGGGCAACCTGTTGCGCGTCGGCATCGCGCAGCAAATTGCCCGTGCAACACTAACCGACATGCGAAACTCACTGGCTGCCAGCGTCGACACCGACGCCAGTCATACAGCGACATTTGGCCGTTTTGTAGGCTCCGCCGGCAACCCGATGCTGAAGCCTTTCAAGGCAACCGCTTTGGACGTTTCCTTCGAGAAGTACTTCGACAAGAAAGCCTACTTCAGTGCTGCAGCGTTCTACAAGAAGCTTGACACCTACATCACGACTGCAACAAATAGCCAGTACAACTTCTCTGGCTATGCCAGCGCGCTTGGACTTTCGATTCCGCAAGCAGGACCGCTGGGAACGTTTACCACCACGGTCAACGGTAGCGGTGGTGATTTGCGCGGAATCGAACTTGCTGCATCAGCGCCATTTAGCCTCTTCTCGCCAGCATTGGACGGCTTTGGCATTACGGCAAGCCTCTCCACAACTGAAAGCTCTGTCAGCTTGCCCAATCTGATTGGTTTGAATCCAAACCAACAAGTGCCGTCGGGTGGGGAGACCATTCCGTTGCCAGGCCTGTCGAAAGACAACCGCAAGGTCACTCTGTACTACGAAAAGAAGGGCTTTAGCGCCTTTGTGGCAGCCAATTCACGTTCTACCTACGTGGGTAGCGTTGCCAATGATGCGACGGGTGGTTACCCCACACTGCGTTACATAGAAGGCTCCATGTGGCTGTCCGCGCAAATTGGTTACGAATTCCAGGAGGGCCCTATGAAGGGACTGGGGATGCGTCTGGAAGGCAACAACCTGAACAAACCAACTTACCGCCAGTTGAAGGCTGACCGAACGGTTGACAGCGAAAACTCAACCGGCGCCACGCTGATGTTCAAACTTTCATATAAGCTGTAAGCGTGCTTTGGGCATGATTGACCCCCTGCCGAGCACGCTCGGCAGGGGGTTTTTTGTTGCGCGGGAATAGCCGAGAATTGCACCAATTTGATAACGAAATGAGTGAGATGTATGGAACAGCAAGAGTCTTTTGAAATCGTCATCGTGGGTGGCGGAACGTCTGGATGGATGACAGCGGCAGCACTTGCGAAGGTACTGAAAGGAAAATACCCTATCAAACTGGTTGAGTCTGACGAAATTGCCACTATCGGCGTGGGCGAAGCCACGATTCCGATGATCAATTTATTCAACCGCCTGCTCGATCTTGACGAAGACCAATTCATGCGGGAGACTCAGGCATCATTCAAGTTGGGCATCGAATTCGTCAACTGGGGCCAGTTGGGCGACCGCTACATACACGGATTTGGCGTGATTGGCCAAGATAACTGGACAGTTGACTTTCACCAGTACTGGCTCAAACAATACCTGGCAGGTAAGGCCAAAGACCTGGACCATTACTCGATCAACACCGCGGCCTGCCACCAGAATAAATTCATGCGTGCACAGCACGACATGCCCAACTCGCCGCTGGCCCATATCGCGCACGCATTTCACTTTGATGCAGGACTGTACGCAAAATTCCTGCGCAAATTCAGCGAGGCGCGCGGCGTTACACGAATCGAAGGCAAGATCACCGATGTAATCACGCGTGGTGCGGATGGTTTCATTGAGTCCCTTGTCATGGAGAACGGACAAAAAATTGGTGGACAACTTTTCATCGACTGTTCGGGCTTTAGGGCCTTGCTGATCGAAGGCGCGCTGCAAACCGGCTATGAAAGTTGGGCGCACTGGTTGCCCTGCGACCGCGCCATTGCAGTTCCCTGCACATCTGCGAAAGAACTCACCCCCTATACCCGTTCAACTGCCAGAAGCGCAGGTTGGCAATGGCGCATTCCACTACAGCACCGCATTGGCAATGGGCACGTTTTCTCCAGTAAGTTCATGAGTGAGGACGAAGCAACTGCCATCCTGTTGAGCAATTTGGACGGGGCACCGCTGGCGGAGCCGCGAACGGTCAAGTTTGCAGCTGGCAAGCGCAAGAAGGCCTGGAACAAAAACTGCATCTCCATTGGCCTGTCCAGCGGGTTTCTCGAACCCCTGGAGTCCACCAGCATCCACCTGATTCAAATGGGCATCGCCCACTTGCTCACCTATTTCCCGGCACCGGGATTTGAGGCGGAAGACACCGAAGCCTACAACCGTGTCATGAACCAGGAATATGACTGGGTCCGCGACTTCATCATCCTGCACTACAAGGCCACCCAGCGCAATGACACACCCTTCTGGAACTACTGCCGCGAGATGGAGGTGCCGCAGTCTCTGACAGACCGCATGAGCCTGTTCCATTCGCATGGAAGGGTGCACCGCGAGGGAAATGAGCTATTCACCAAGGTAAGCTGGCTGCAGGTCATGCATGGTCAGCGCATCCATCCAAAGGCCTACCACCCACTCACCGACCTTCTCAGCGAGGACGAAATTCAGAAATACCTTGAAGAAGTCGAAGGCGTGATCCAGGCCTGCGTCAACGTAATGCCAACACACGCCGATTTCATTGCCGAGAATTGTGCAGCTTCAAACCCGAAAGTACGCTGAGCCCGGCGTCACTCTCTGGCGCCTTGCTACTGTGCCGGTCGCGTGCAAGTAAAGAAGGCATTCACCGTCAGGCGCCCCATGCCCGCAGGGTCATCCAACAATTCCGGCCATTCAATGTCGCTGGAATGGAAGATGCGTCCATCGTAAAAAATGACACGATTCCATTTTGCCGGTACACGCCCGATCACTCTGAAGTGTGCGTTGGACTGCGTCATGTAGGAAGGAGGCCAATCATGACGAATCCCGAATTCCGCAGCACTCAAGTTGCTTGCATCTTCAACCAGGGATTCGGTCACTGCGTCCGAGGCTACGGGCTCAAAGAACACGGTTCCACCCAAAGCAGGATTGTCAAACAGGTACAGCACCGAAGCCGAGATGGTGTGATCGGCATCAACCCCTGCGCTGTCACGGTGGCAAATGCGCTGGCGGGCATCGAGCAGGTGCGCGGGCATGGTCACCCGCGACAGACGCGAATACATCCGCAGGCTGCGGCGACCTTTCAGCCGGCTGCGAATGTGCAGCCTGAAAAAGTCATCGATCCTGGAAGAAAAGTCATCCGGCATGAGCAACTGACTACCCGGGTATGGACTGCCTTCGGCATGCACAAACTCTGCACCGAAATCGTGAGCCAGCTTGACCAGCCGCTCGGGCCGATCGAGTGCGTTGTCAACGACAAAAATAGTCTGCCCATTCTTCAATTGAACTGCATCAATATGGGGCCGCGCATTGAAACTGACCGAGTATTCTTCCATCGTTGCGAGTCCCTGCAAAGCTGCCAAGTTTAGGCTAAAGTGCCTCACCCGGGAGCAGCTGAAAATCCACAGTAACCCAACGGTCGTACCTACCACTTCACCACGTTGATTGGCCCACCATGCGTATTTCAAAAGTCTTCCTGTCCGCTGCCTGTGCTGCGGGTACATTTACCCCATTGCAATCACTACAAGCGGGCGAAGTCACCAAAACAATCGTCAAGGCCATAGAAGCACGGGACTGCGCAGCAGCGGTACGCGAACTCAACACCGCTCTGGCGGGTGCCAGTACCGAAGCGCTCCTCTTTGGTGGCGCCATGTTCGAACAGGGCCTGTGTCTGAAGCAGAACATTGATCGAGCAGCACGCCTCTATCAGCGTGCGGCGGATGCGGGTGCAGGGGATGCTCGTTCAAGGCTCGCAGGCCTTTATGCATCGCCTGCCGCAGGTCCTGATAAGGGCTCAGCTATCTGGTGGGGTCTACAGGCGAATTTGCCGCTTCCCAAGCCCTGCGTTGTTGCCAGCGAGGCTCGCAGCAATGTCGATGCCTTCGCTCGGTTGTTGTCCGGCTGGCCTGCGGGCACGCTGGATGCATGTGTCCATGTCACTGGTGTGCTGGCGGCCTTGGATTCCGAGTTTGTGATCAAGCCAGCGACCGAATCCCAGGCTGGTGTAGCCATTGACTTTCGTCCCGCCGCTGGTAGCCTGGATGCCGGAAGCACCCAGGTCAATCAGACCCTGCGTGACAGCAGCGCGCGCGTCACGGAGGCGCACAGCATGACGGGTGTGCTGCAATCGGGCTCTACCCCGTCTCCAGAGCAATTGCGAGCCCAGCAAGCCCAACAAGAGTTGCAGGATCTTGCCAAGCAAGTTGAAACGGTTGGTCGCGACGCGATGGCGCGCTTTCCCAAGCCTGCCAGTGTCGACAAGGACTGGCGCATTCAGCTGCGCACCGAGTCGGCGCGCGCACGATAATCCAACCGATTTAGCCTTGGCGTACGAGCTTGGGAGCAACCACCGGCACCGTCAACATAGTGCTGGCCACAGCCATTAACAACAGCGCGGTAAAGGTCTCGTTCGTGATGATCTGTTTGTCCAGCAGGATGTTGACAAAGATGATCATGATCAGCGCCTTGGTCTGCAAAAGCCACCCAATGATGGAGGCTTCGCCTTTGCCCCATTTCAGAATCTTGCCCGCCAGGTGAATGCCCATCAGCTTGCCCGAGACCGAGGCCAACAACAACACGGCGGCCGCGCCAAACACCATCACGCCACCGACATTCCAGTTGGTACGCAAACCAGTACTTAAAAAAAACACTGGCATGATGACCATCAGCACATGGTGGCGCAGCAAGTCCATTTGCTCCTGGTTGAACCAGTGGGCGTCCATCACCGCGCCCGCCAGAAAGGCTCCCACCATGAAGTGCAGGCCAGCCCAGTCTGCCGCAAAGCTCGACGCCGCCAACCAGATCAAGCTGGAGTACCAGCGGTCTCGCTCGGCGATCCGCACCATCAGGTAGCGGAAGGCTATGGTGGCACCACCAAAAACAAACAGAAACGTCACTTGCCGGCCCACACGCGTCCAGTCCAATAGGATGATGGCCAGCACGCCCCAGATCGCGATATCGTCCAGGCTTGCGTAGCGCAAAATGCGCTGTCCCAGAGGCGCGCGCAGTATCGCAAGCTTTTCCATCAATAGGATGAGAATGGGCAAGGCGGTCACGGCGCAGGCCATGCCAACACCCACCACAAATTGCCACGGCTGCCCGCGGGTGCCGACCCATCCGTCAAAGACGAGCATTCCAAGCGCGGCAACGCAGCCAAACAGAAGCGGCACACCCAGGGCAAAGCCGGCGGTGATACCACTCTCACGCCGGTTGGTCCAGGCCTCCTTCAAATCCAGTTCAATCCCGGCGATCATCACGAACAGCATCACGGCCCACCATGCAATGCCATTGAGCGACTGGATGACCTGCGGATTGAAGACAAACTGGTAGTACTGAGGATAGGCCGCGCCCAGGATGCCAGGGCCCAGCAAAATGCCGGTGATGATCTGCACCACAACCAGGGGTGCGTAATAGTCCGTGCGTCCCACCCGCCAGATGAGGTAGGGCACAGTAAAGATGATCAGCATCGCGATCAGGAAAATTTCTGTGGTATTCATGGACTCGAAGGATACGTGCATGCAGCGGCGCAATACGGGGTGATGCGCACCAATGGTTCAGTGCTCCGGTCTATTGACAACAAAAAGGTCAGTGGAATATGCAGGCGTGCGGCCCAATCCGACTCGCTGTGGCCGGTTCCCTCGAACACGCGGGACTGCCAGTGGGCGGCCGTATAGCCCAGCTCATGCGCGATGCCATTCACCAGGATTTGGTGTCTACCGTATATCGCATCGAGTCCTGCGGTTCCGTGGTCCATATAAATACGATGCGCACCAGGCTCGGGCAAGCGCTTGCGCAGGTAAGTGAAGGCGGCCTGCGGCAGGACATCGTTCTGCAATTTCTCGGGTGCGCCCCAAGCGCTTGGTCGTCCTACCCAATGAGTGGACAGGGCAGCTACGCCGCCAAATACATGGGGGTATTCGCACAGGGCGTAGAGTGAAATCATGCCTCCCATACTGGAGCCCATGAGAAATGTGCTGGCGGCCTCCGGACGGGTAGCGTACTTCTTGTCGATAGCAGGCTTCAACTCTTCCACCATGAAACGCAGGTAGTCATCTGCCAGTGTCTTGCCCCACTGCGCTCGGCGCACATAGTCCTCGCGCACATCAACAGGTGCCAGCGCCAGGTACTTTTCCGGAAAATACTCGCTGTAACGGTACTTGCCGTTGTTGGGAATGCCCACAACGATGGTGTCCTGCACCAACCCCTGCTGCATCAATTCTGATAGCGTCTCATGCACATTCCATGAGGCCTTGTTCCATGTTTGGCTTGCATCGAACAGCATTTGTCCGTCCTGCATATAGAGCACTGCATAGCGCTTGGCTGGGCTGTAATCCGGCGGTAGCCACACATCGATAGGACGTGTATCAACGTAGCGCGATACAAAATCATCCAGCCGCTCTATGCTGCCAACCGAGACTTGCGGCGTCATGGATGACCATGCCTGCGCAAGAGCGCCCGAACCTGCAGCCAGCACCATCAAACCTCCCAAAACAAGCTTCAGCCCGTGCCAACCCATTGCCTACTGCACCCGCTTGAACACAGAGTAGCCTCCAGCCAGCGACACGTCAGGCGCGACGATCCGGTATGCACCCGCGGGAATGGTCACCGTAACCATGGATGCCATAACCCGCAGTGGTGGTGCCTTTGGGTTGAGCAAGTCCACCAGCGACGAGCCATTCATCAATTTGGAGTTGGCGATCAACACACGCTCGGTGATGGCAGTCTTGCCCGGGTTGACAAGCACCACCACCGTGTCCTGCACGCGGTCGGTATATCGCTCAAAGGCCAGCAATTTGCCACTGGTTACCGGTCTGAAATTGCCAATCCGCAGAGCACGGTGGTCCTTGCGCAACTGGATCAGTTGCCTGGTCCATTGCAGAGCGGGATTGCTATCACGCGCCAGGTCCCAACGCATGGGCGAGCGGTTGGCCGGGTCTTCGCCGCCGGTCATTCCCAACTCACTTCCGTAGTAGAGATTGGGTGAACCCGGCAAGGTGAACTGTAGCAACTGTGCCAGGCGCTGGTCACCGACCTTGGGGAAAACGTGTGACAACCGGTCGTTGTCATGGTTGTCCAGCAGCAGCCACGACTTTAGCAGGGGCTCAATGCCGGATTCCTGCACGGTACGGTCAATCATGGAGGCGGCTGTGGCCGGCGCAATGAGACCGCTGACCGTGTTCAGGATCACATCGCGCAGCGTGAAATTCATTACCGCATCGACGGCCGGAAACCACTCCTTCGGAAAGTTGGGTATTTCGCCTACGACCAGCGAACCTGGTTTGGCGGCATGCGCGGCAGCGGTCAATTCAGCCAGGTACTTGGGGCCCAGGTCGGGCGCCACGTCCAGACGCCAGCCATCAACGCCGTCACGCAACCAGGTTTGCACAACCGAGTCGGGTTTGGCATATAGGTGGTCCCGCACAGCGGGGTTCTCGAGCCGCAGTTCCGGTAGGTTGGGTGCCTGGTACCAGCCCCGTGCGCCGCCAGGGTACTGGTCACCAAAGAAAAACCAGTCGCGATAAGGGCTGGTCGGATTTGACTGGGCCTCTTTGAACTTTTCGGAGTTGCGACCCATGTGGTTAAACACCCCGTCGAGCACCAGCTTCATACCCTTGGCGTGGGTCTCTTGCGTGAGCAGGGCCATATCGTCTTTGGTGCCAAACTCTGGCGAAATTTTCAGGTAATCCAGCGCATCGTACTTGTGATTGGTGTAGGCCAGGTGAATAGGATTCAGGTAAAGAACATCCACGCCCAAATCCTGCAAATATCCCAGCTTCGAGGTGACACCGGGCAAATCGCCACCCCAAAAGTCCAGCTCATGGCTCCACACATTGGCAGCCTGCACATACTTGCCGCGCTTGGCCTCCTCGCTCCAGCGGTGCAACACCTTGGGCGCCGGGTACAACGCACGCTTGGCATCCAGGTTGGCAGGGGGCGCAAAACGGTCGACCATCACCTGGTAGACGATGGCGCCGTTGCGCCAGTCTTGCTCGCGCCTCTCAAAGACGCCCTGCAGTGCCAGATCGTGGACGCTGGCGTTCGAATCCTTCATTGCGTTTGATGCCGCTTCGGTACCCAACAGCACAGCGCCGAACAGCGGTGGCAAGGTGAGCGTGAGCCGGCCATTCGAGGCAACGACCAATGGGCCACCCAACGCATCGGTGAAACGGTCCACACGCAGAGCGGTTGGCAACTGTAGCGTGACCGTCTGCGCCGAGGTGGAGTTGTTGGTTGCGGTGATAGCAACGCTGTTACCCAGTTGGCGCAGCAACACAATGCTATGGTCGTCCAGATGTAAGGGCGCATCAATCGTGCCCCGGCGCAGCACAGCGTGCTGGTTGCGCAGGCCTGTTAGCTGTTTGAATGTCGCCAGCATGTCGGCGTCGGGTTTGCCGCCTTGGTCCGCCCATGGATAGGTTGCGCGGTTGTAGGGATCATCACCACCGGTCACGCCCACTTCATCCCCGTAATAAATCGTCGGTGCACCGGGAAAGGTCATCTGGAACAGCGCGGCCAGCTTGAGTCTTTGGCGGGCCTCGGCTATGGTCCTGGCGTCTGTCGTATCGGCATGCCAGCCAAACTGGTGCAGCGCGCGGGCTTGGTCATGGCTGGACAGCAGGTTCATCAGCGCATAGAACGCCTGTGGTGGATAGGCCTCGCGCATGTGTTCGATGTTGGCGTATAAGCTACGCGCCTTGCCGCCCGCAGCATAGTCCAGCACGGTATTGCGGAAAATGTAATTCATGGTCGAATCGAACATGTCGCCCAGAAAATATTTGGACGCATCGAACCAGGTCTCCGCCACGGTCAGGGCATCGGGCTTGTGCATTTTGATGGCCCCACGCCACTCGCGCCAGAAGTCGTCTGGCACCCAGGGAACCACATCCATGCGCCAACCGGCGGCCCCGCGATCCAGCCAGGTCTTCATCACCGAGTCTTTAGCGCCAAACGCGAAATCGCGCCAACCTCTGGATGCCTTGTTCAGTTCCGGCAGGTCGGCGACATCGGTCCAGCCTTTGTATTGCTTGGCCGGGTCGGCCTGACTGGCGTCCAGCGTGTACCAGTCGGCATAGGGCGATTGTTTGTTAATCTTGCCGCCCTGGAACGCCCCCATAGAGTCATGGTTGCCAAAACGATTGAAATACACCGAATCGTTGCCAGTATGGTTCAGGCTGGTGTCTGTTATGACCCGGACGCCGCGCTTCGCAGCCTCTGCGGTCAGGCGAGAAAAGTCCGCGTTCGTGCCAAAGCCGCGATCAATTTGCTTGTAGTCCGCCGTGTCGTACTTGTGGTTGCTGGCGGCCTTGAAGACCGGCGTCATGTAAATCGTATTGGCACCCAGATCCTTGATGTAGTCCAGCTTCTGGATGATGCCCTCCAGGTCGCCGCCAAAGAAGTCGTTGTTGAAGTGCGCGTCCGACCCGTCGCCACTTCCCGGCACATACGGCTTGTCGTTCCAGTTCTGGTGGAGTTCCACCGTGTGGTCATGGTGCTTTGCGACACCGGGCTGGGGGTCGTTGGCCGGGTTGCCGTTGCGAAAGCGGTCGGGGAAGATGTAGTAATAGACAACGTCAGGCGCCCACTCAGGCACTTTGAAGGCCGCGTCAAATACGGTCTGGCGAAAGCGGCGAATGGCGCGGTCGACCTTGGGTTTGAAATCGACCACGGCCGCTCCGCCTGAACCTTTTTCGCGGGTCCAGAATACGGGGTCACGGTTGTTTTGCAGCACATAGGTGGCACCGCCCGCCTCTATTTCGAACCAGTAGCCGTAGACGTTGACGCTATCGAACTTATAGCTTCCGGACCATACTTCGCGGGGGCCAGGAGGCTGGGTGGCAGTGCATTCTGCTCCGTGTCCCCCGCCCACTGCGTGGGCTCCTCCTTGACCTACGCAGAACGCACTGCCACCCAGCCTCCCCGGAGACGTGTTCACCAGCGAAATTCGGTCAATTTCTGCGTACTCCAGCACTTCCTGGTTGCCCTCCAGCCTGCGTTTCTCAATCACCTGCGTGATCTTGGATACACCGGACAGGGCAGACACCGAGAAATCGACAAGCGTGCCCGCCACCACTGCGCCAAAAGGCTTCTTGTGCGCCAGCGCTCGGGAGTCAAATTGCAGGCTCAACGCGATCGGGTCTGTTACGACACGTGCATTGGGGTCGATAAATGTCTTGGGACCAACAGTGACGATCGGCTTGCCACTAGCAAATACCAGCTTCATAGTCTGTTCACCCACAAAACTCAAACGCAAGTTGCCTCTGGCGCCCATTGCCAGGTCGCCGTTTGCGCTCTTGCCCACCGTGCTGGCGTCCTGCCACGCGGAATCGCCAATCTTGAAGTCGTGCGCGGTGCCCAGCTTGACGTTGAGGTAGTACGCATTGCAGCTGTACTGGAATGCCGAGTCCTCCTGTGCCGCCCAGTTGTTCATGCTGCCGCGCAAATAGAGCGTGGTGTCGCCGAATGGGCTCGCCTGGCAATCCAGCTGAGGGGTTGCCTGTGCCCAACCCGCAAGGAGGGCCAAGCCCAGAGCGATCCAGAATTTCATTCGACTGCCAACATGTGATGCTTACCCCTTGACGCCACCCGAAGTCAGCCCCGAAACAATCCAGCGCTGCGCTGCGAGAAACACCAGCGTAATGGGCAAGCCGGAGAGCACCGCCGCCGCCGCAAAATCACCCCACAGGTAGCGCTGCTCATACAGGTAGTACTTGGAGCCCACCGCCAGCGTCAGGTTGGGTTCTTCACGCAACAGGACCGACGCAATCGGGTACTCGATGATGGTGCCAATAAAGGCCAGCACAAACACCACCATCAGAATCGGCACCGCCATCGGCAACAGCACCTTGTAGAAGGCTTGCCACGAGGTCGCACCGTCCACCTTTGCGCACTCTTCAATCTCCATGGGAATGGTCTCGAAGTAGCCTTTGATGGTCCAGATGTGCATGGCCACACCACCGATGTAGGCCACGATCAACCCGCCGTGTGTCTCAATGCCCAGCCACGGAATCACGCCACCAATAGCCTCAAAAATGGCGTAAATGGCCACCAGCGCCACGGCCACCGGGAACATTTGCAGCAGCAGCATACTGTTGAGAATGGTGGACTTGAAGCGAAATTTCAGCCGCGCAAAACCGTAGGCTGCCGTGGTGGACACGCCCACAATCAACAGCGAAGAAATGGTGGCAATCTTGATGGAATTCCACAACCACAGCAGCACAGGAAACGGCGGCTGCACTACCACGCCGTCCGCCTGGGTGTAAGAGAAACCCAGCGCCAGCTTCCAGTGCTCCAGGCTGATCTCAGTCGGTATCAAGGATCCCGTGGCAAAGTTGCCTGGCCGCAGGGAGATGGAAACGACCGCCAACAGCGGGAATAGCGTAATCGCGATCAAAACCCACAAGCCAACGTGTGCGGCGACGATGCGCCAGCGCTGGCTTTTACCGGTAACAACGGCCATGGCTAGTGCCCTCCTTTGCGTTCGTCTTTGGACTGGGTCAACTTCAGGTTGACCAGGGACAAAATGGCAACCAGGAAAAAGATCACAGTCGATATGGCAGCGGCCAGGCCAAAGTTGGCCCCGGCGTCGGTGAAGGCGATGCGGTAGGTGTACGACACCAGAATATCGGTCGTGCCTGCGGGCAACTTGGTGTTGAGGTAGTCAGGTCGGCCATCGGTCAGCAGGCTGATCAGCACAAAGTTGTTGAAGTTGAATGCAAAAGCCGAGATCAACAGCGGCGTCAACGGCTTGACGATCAACGGTGCCGTAATTCGGAAAAAATTGGTCAACGGCTTGGCCCCGGCAATGGCCGATGCTTCGTACAGATCCGCCGGAATCGACTTGATCAGCCCGGTGCACAACACCATGATGTAGGGGTAACCCAGCCAGGTGTTGACGATCAAAATCATGGTCTTGGCAAGCGTTGGATCAGCAAACCAGGCGGGCTTGACACCAAACACGGCGTCAAGAATGGCATTGATCTCGCCAAAGTTCTGATTGAACAAGCCCTTGAACACCAGAATGGAAATGAACCCTGGCACGGCATAGGGCAGGAACAGCAGGGTGCGGTACAGGGTGCGGTATTTCAGCGCTTCCCAGTTCAGCACCACGGCCAGCGTCATGCCGATGGCAGTCGAAAACAGCACGGTCAAGCCGGCAAACACCACGGTCCAGATGAAGATGGAAACAAACGGGCCGCGCATGTCCGCATCACCAAACAGGCGCGCATAGTTGGCAAAGCCAACGCCCACCTTGAAGCCGGGCTGCAGGCGCTCGCCTTGCGCGTCTTCAAAGTAGCCGGTATCGCGGTTGGGCAGGTAGACCACACCATCGGCCAGACGCTTGAGTGCACCGCCGGACTGCGCCTGCCACAGTGGCTCAAAGACCGCAAATTCGCGCAGGCCTGCGTAAACTAGAACACTCTGGTCGGGCAGGGTCAAACGCAGAGCTTTTAGAGCGTCGCGGTTAGCAATGACTTGCCGCAAGTTGTCGGGCGCAGCCAGTGGCGCATCCAATGCCAGAGGCTGCATGGACACCGCATCGGTCGGAACCGCCACCAGCAACATCGGGGCGGAGGCAAACCGTGCACTGCTTGCGCCCTCATCTTTGGGCGTCAGCACGAGGCGCACTTTGTCGCCATCGGCATGCACACTGAACTCATACGCCCGGGCTTCACTGACCTCGGCCTGCTCCAGCAGGTAACTGCGGGCACGGTCTTCGCTCAACAAATTGCTGGCCGAGTAATTGGTAAAGCCAATCTGCACGGTGTAGACCAGCGGAAAGGCCACGAACAGCAGCATCGCCAAAACACCAGGAAACAGGTAGCGCCAGGCATTCATGTTATTTCACCAGCATGCGTGCGGCAGCGCCATCGAGCGCGTCCTTGGGTGACTGGCGGCCCTGGGTAATGGCCTCCAGCGCGGCGTCCATCGCCGGGAAGAACTTGCCCAGTTCAGGAATGTTGGGCAGGGGCTCACCCATGCGGGCATTCTCCATGGTGGCGCGGATATTGGCGTCACCCGACAGCTCCGCAAAATAGACCTTGTTGGCCGGTGTACCCAGCGGTACGTCAGCTGAAATGGTCTTGAGGCTGTCCACCCGCAGCAGGTGGTTCTCAATGAATTCACGGGCAATGTCCTTGACCTTGCTGGGTGCTGCAATCATGCAGCCCAGCACACCCACGAATGATTTGGAGGGCTTGCCTGCGATCACCGCCGGCACGGGGGCCACCGTGAAATTAACCTTGGCCTTGCGGGCGTTGTCCCAAGCCCAGGGACCGGTGATCATCATCGCGATTTCGCCGCGCGCAAAGCCAGCTTCCATCTCGGCATAGCGCGCACCCCGAGGCATATAGCCCTCTTCAATCAGGCGCGACAGCATCGTGGCGCCTGCCAACGCGCCCGGCGAATTGACACCCACTACTTTGGGGTCCAGCTCGCCTGCTGCCGTGCGGCCAAACACCTCGCCGCCAGCACCCGCCAGCATGGGCCAGCTGAAGAACGATTTGTTGTAGTCCCACAGAAGCGCCTTCTTGCCTTTTTTGACCAGTTCTTTGTCCAGCGCCATGACTTCATCGAAGGTCGCGGGCACGGTCTTGACCAGATCCCGATTGACGATCAAGCCTACCGCCTCAATGGACAGCGGGTAGCCCCACACCTTGCCCTTGTAGGTAAAAGCCTTCCACGCCGACGCGTCAATCTCGTCACGCACACGCTTGGGGGGATGGATAGGCACCAGCAGCCCGGAGCGCGCCCACTCGCCCGTGCGGTCATGCGGCCAGCAAAAAATGTCAGGCCCTTTGCCAGCCGCCGCTGCAGCCTGAAACTTATCCGTAGCACCCTCGGGGTGCTGCACAACCACTGTGACACCCGACTCTCTGGCAAAGGCATCGCCCACCTTTTGCAAGCCGTTGTAGCCCTTGTCGCCATTGATCCAGACCAGCAGCTTGGGTGCATCCGCCGCATACACCGGCGATACAAAAGCACTGGCCAATACGGCCACTACGGCCAATCGACAGGCGCACATCATGTGGCCTCTTGCGCAACGGGCAGTCGTTTGAAGGCCTTTCCTGCGGCGTCAAACAGATAGCAGCGGTCGGGTTCCACACCCAGCTCCAGAGTATCTCCATCCGACACCGGCACCACGCCCACCAGCTCGCAGGTCAGGTCTTCCTGAACACCGTCAAACGCGCAGTAGGCGTAGGTCACACTTCCCAAAGATTCGACAAACGTCACTTGGGCCACCAGGCGGTTCACGCCAGGCGTGCGCGTGATGTGCTCGGGCCGGATGCCCAGCGTGACCTTGTCGCCGGCTTTGGCGTTTTGGGCTGCAACGGTACAGCGAATCAGCGCGCCATCTTTCAAACGCACAGTGGCTTCGGTGGCGCTTCCCGACACCAATTCGGCTTCAATAAAATTCATGCCCGGCGAGCCAATGAAGCCCGCCACAAACAGGTTGTCCGGATGGTTGTAAAGGTCCAGCGGCGAGCCCACCTGCTCAATCTTGCCCGCAGACAGCACTACGATGCGGTCGGCAAGGGTCATAGCCTCCACCTGGTCGTGGGTGACATAGATCATCGTCGTCTTGAGGTCTTTGTGCAGCTTGGCAAACTCGTAGCGCATGCGCACGCGCAAGGCGGTGTCAAGGTTGGACAAGGGCTCGTCAAACAAAAACACATCCGGCTTGCGCACAATGGCGCGGCCAATGGCGACGCGCTGGCGCTGGCCACCCGACAGGTCTTTGGGCTTGCGGTCCAGCAGGTGCTGGATGCCCAAAATCTTGGCTGCGTGCTGCACCAGCCTATCGACTTCATCCTTGGGCATCTTGTTCAGCTGCAAGCCAAACGCCATGTTGTCGTACAGGTTCATGTGCGGGTACAGCGCGTACGACTGGAACACCATGGCAATGCCGCGCTCGGCCGGTGGCACATCGTTAACCAAACGCACACCAATGCGCAGTTCGCCCGCAGTGATATCTTCCAGACCCGCAATGAGGCGCAACAACGTGGACTTGCCGCAACCCGATGGCCCTACGAACACAATGAACTCGCCGTCGCGAATATCGAGGTTTACGTCCTGCAAAATCCGGGCATCGCCAAACGACTTGCCAACACCGGTTAACTTAACATCCGCCACGTCATACCTCCAATCAGCACGCAGCCCAATCTACGCACCGGCAAGCCTAAGTATACCCACCAAAAAGTAGTTTTACAACACTTCTAAAGTGCAGTGTTTTGGGACAATGGCCGCATAATACAGTGGAAATTCAAGGGTTTTCCCTTGTAATATGTATTTTTACTACTTCAATACAACAATCCTCACACAGTGCCTGAAAGTCACGTCATCACCCGAAAGCGGGCGCCAGCACCGCATGTGCTGGCAGTTGCCTGGCCGCTGCTGGCGGAGCTTCTGCTGGGTTTCGGCGTAGGTTTTGTCGGTATGTGGCTGGTGTCCAAAGAGTCCGATACGGCCGCAGCGGCTTTTGGCCTTGCCAACCACGTACAGGGCGCCTTTTTTCTGCTGTTTCGCATCATCAGCATGGGAGTGGGCGTGGTCATCACCCAGGCTTTGGGGGCTCGCAATCGCCGCGATGCGGACCGCACGGCATTGGCCAGCCTGGGAGCCAGTACCTGGCTAGGTTTGGGCAGCGCGCTGCTGCTGTTTGCCACCACTGACCCGTTGCTCGGCGTCATGCGGGCCGAAGCAACGGTGCGCAGCATGGCCACTCCCTACTTGCATCTCCTGGCGCTGGTTCTGATTCTGGATGCGTACAACGCCAGCATGGCGGCGGTCATGCGCTCGCACCTTCACACACGCGAGACCATGCTCAACATTTTGTCCATGCACGCGCTGCACATTGCGCTGTGCTTTCCGCTCATGCGTGGTATCGGACCAATTGCCCCGATGGGCATGGTCGGCTTTGCCGTGGCCCTGGCCGTCAGCCGCGCATTTGGGTTGGGTGTGCACCTGTGGCTCTGGCGCAGCGTGCTGCGCCTGACACCCAGCTGGCGGGATGCCATCGCCATCCGTTGGGACAGTCTGCGTTCGTCGGTGGCCATTGGTCTGCCCGGTGCGGCTGAGGCTATTGCCTATCGCATCGCCATTCTGGTGTCCGTCACCGTGGTGTCGGGCATGGGAACGACCGAGCTGGCCACGCAAGGCTATGCCATGCAGATCATGAACGTGATCGTACTTTCCACCGTGGCTCTGGGTTTTGCCGGTGAGATTCTGGTGGGCCATCTCATTGGCGCAGGCGAGCTGCGCCAGGCCTTGCTGCTGGTGCGTAAATGCCTGTTCTGGGGGCTGGCGGTTTCAACCACCATCGCAGTGCTGACCGCTCTCACCGCGCCGTGGACACTGCGTTTGTTCACCAGCGACGCCTCCATCATCGCAAAGGCGACCACGCTGTTATGGATCACCGTATTGTTGGAACCGGGACGCACCAGCAACATCGTCGTCATCACAGCGCTTCGTGCGGCGGGGGATGCGCGATTTCCCGTGCTGGCGGGCTCGGTGTCCATGGTCGTCATCATGGGGTTCGGCTCCTGGCTGCTGGGTGTGTACTTTGACTGGGGTCTTGTCGGCGTATGGTTTGCCTATGCGCTGGACGAATGCGTGCGCGGCGGCATCATGGCGGCGCGCTGGTTCGGGCTGGGCTGGGTGAAGCAGGCGGTTGCGTCACGCAGACGGGTGAATCGACCAACAACCTGATACACCCCGAGGCTACAGACATTGCTTGGCTTGCGCGAGCAGTTTTTTAATGTATAGCGTCAGTCATAAAGGCGGCCTGGTGGCGCAGGTCAACCCCAGAGGCTCCAAACTGGGGCATGGCCCGTGCACCAAAATGACGCAAGTCGCCATCAATATGGTTCCCAGGTGAACGGGGTCGCAGTAGATTGGGGCATGGATATTGCGGACGGTGACCGGTGTCAACTTGATCGGACCAATCAACGTGCAGTCACCCATTCAAACTTATCTCGAAAATCTCCATCGTGAACTGAGCGACCTTCAAAACGGCACGGTCGCCAGCTACATTCCCGAGCTTGGCAAAGCGAACCCCAACTGGTTTGGCATCTGCCTCGTCACGGCCGACGGCGTAGCCTACAGCGTGGGCGATGCGGACCAGACCTTTACCATTCAGTCCATCGCAAAAGCCCTTGTCTATGCCACCAGCTTGGGTGACCGGGGAAAAGACTTCGTGTCTACCAAAGTCGGGGTCGAGCCCAGTGGTGACGCCTTCAACTCCATCAGTCTCGACCCCAGGACCAATCGGCCACTCAACCCGATGATCAATGCGGGTGCCATCGCCACCACCAGCCTGGTTGCCGGCGACGATGCCACTGCCCAATGGCGCCACATCGAACGGTCCTTGGAGCGTTTCGCGGGGCATGAACTACCCATCGATGAGGCGGTGTACCAATCCGAAAGCGAGACCGGGCACCGCAACCGCGCTATTGCGTGGATGCTGAAGAATTTCGGCATCATCGATGGCGACCCGATGGCCGCTCTGGAAAATTACTTCCGCCAGTGCTCACTACTGGTCACCTGCCGTGACATTGCCATGATGGCAGCGACGCTGGCAAATGCTGGTATGCACCCTGTGACGCGCCAGCGCGCCATGCCTGCCGAGCACACGGAGCAGGTATTGAGCCTGATGGCGACCTGTGGCATGTACGATTACGCGGGTGGCTGGCTGTCCGAGGTGGGCCTGCCCGCCAAAAGCGGCGTCGGTGGCGGCATCATGGCCGTGTTGCCTGGCCGGTTTGGCATTGGTGTGTTTTCACCGCTGCTGGATGACAAGGGCAACAGTGTGCGTGGCATCGAGGTCTGCAAGCGGCTGTCCCGCGATCTCGGCCTGAACATCTTCAGCCCGGCCCATGATCCGGGCATGGCACTGGGACGCATCTTCACCGGAGCCGATGCACCCTCACGACGCCAGCCGCCGCAGAAACAGCGAGAGCAGCTCCATCAACGGGCCGCTCGCATCAAATGCCTGTGCCTGCATGGATTTCTGGCAGTCGATGGCATTGAGTTTGTCATCCGCCAGATGCAGGCCATGGCCAGCGAAGCCAACAGTTTCGTGCTCGACATGCACCGCGTGGATGGTCTTTCCGACAGTGCAGCGCGCCTGCTCGGAGAAGCCCGCCTGGGCTTCGCTTCGGACGGCATTGCCGTGGTTTTCTCCCGCATCCACAACCGTGTGGCCATTTCGTCATTGCTGCGCAAACCGGTGTCGCGCAGCGACCGTGGATTTTTGAGTTTCGAGGACAACGATCTGGCTGTGGAATGGTGCGAGAACCGGCTCATGGCCGAGTTTCAAGAGCCCGATTGCGAGCGTGGACTGCTGGGCGACGCAACGCTGTTCAAGGGCTTGCCGGAGCGCCTGCTGCGCGAAGTCGAAGCCGCTAGCCAGAGCCAAGCTTATGCAGCGGGCGCGCAAATCCTGGTCAGCGGACAAGCCGGTGACGGCCGCCTGTTTTTCATAGAGACCGGACACCTGAGTATTCTGGTGCCGTTGAGCGACGGCGCCCACCTGCGCATCGCCACGCTCGGACCCGGCATGGTGTTTGGTGAAATGGTGCTGCTCGGGCAGACCACGCGCAGCGCCTCGGTATTTGCCGATTCCGAAGTCACCTGCAAAATCATCGAAGCCAGTGAACTGGAGCGCATCTCCGGCCGCGAGCCCCTGTTAAAGATCACTTTGCTGGAAAACCTGGGCCGGGATCTGGCCGGCAAGCTGCGCGTCAACGCGCAGTGGATAAAGGCATTGGGCTGACGGGCTGCAATGCCTGGGGATGACTGAGACTGGCAACTGATGTGGAGCGACACGGGCATGCTCACCGCCCACGCAAAGTGCTGCAAGTAGCCCAGGGCAATCGATTGCCGGTCAAGACACAGCAAACAACCGCAACAGGTCCGTACGGAACTTGATCGCGCTGCGGTCTACGGTGGAGGCAATTCCATATTCCGGCTGCTCCGTGTCGCGCATCAATGGCTGTGCCAATGACTGACCCTTGCGGTTGATCAACACCGCTACCAGGGGGTGCATGCGATTGGCGCCGCGCCGCACGACAACTGCCATTTCACCACTGGCCAGTTTTACCAATGCCCCCGGATGGTGGATTCCAAGAACCTTGATCAAGGACGCTCCGGCGTCATCAACCTTGCGCTCCTCATCAAAGTAAGCGGCTTTCATGGCCACCAATGAAGTCATTGGCACCCGTGACGCCCGAGGCGACAGGCGTGCCGTAAATATGTCTGCCCGGTGAATCAGGCGCGCTACCTGGTCGGTGGGAGGGCGGGTCTCCAGCGGCCCCGAACTCGCCTGGTGATGGCTGGCGATGGCCCCCAACCAGACCGGATCCGTCACACCCAAAATTTTCAGAATTTCTGCCGAGCGTTGCGCGTGGGTTCGGATTTCGAATTGCTGCTGCTCCGAGAGTGGTGCCTCCTGGGCGGCCAGTTGGTCCTGCAGTGCCGTCATTGAAATGTTCATTGTCAGCGCCGCCAGACTCATGGAGGGCTCCAGCCCCAGCGGCCATTGCAGGACTTCATGTGCTGCCAAAGTACAGATGACACAAACAAACAAGGCATGCGTCGCACTGTAAAGCGGGTCCTCCTGGGCAGCCAAATGAGTCAAAGCGAACAGGGCGGCGTCCGGACTGCGCCGCACCAGTTGCGACAGCTCTTGCTGCAGTTGCGTGATTCGCTGGAGAAAATTGGGGCTCTGAGGATTCCTCAACAGGGCATTGGCCCGGCTTTGCAAACCCAGCCAATCCACAGGCTGCACGACTGCATCCGGCGAACCACCTGAAGGGCCTGATTTCTGCGCCGTGGATTGCGCTGAGGCGTTCTGCACGCCTGCGGTTTTGGCGTTCGCATCCTGGCGCGCCTGATAGCGCTTGACGGTCGCGAAGTAGGCCTGCGCCTCCTGCATGGCTACGTAGATTTTTCCGTGGGCGGCGAGAGAATTCAAGGTACTGCGGTCCACGAACAGATGCCCTTGGCGGGCCAGCAATACGCCGTCTTCACTGCGGAGCGAGAAGGTCAGGGGCTCGCCCAGCGGCAAGGATCGCGGATCGATGGTGAATAGCTTCATGGTTGCGCCTGGAAGTCAATGCATGCGGCGAACGGTGTGGAGCCTGCAGCAGGGTCTTGAACCCATGGATCAGCATTTTGCCCGACGTGGCAGCCACCCTGTTCGGGTCTGCTGACGGCAGGTCACAAAAGCCGCTGAAAGACCCGTTGCCTGAGGTAATACACTGCGGGTTTTGTTTGAATTTTGTCCATGTCGCACTTCTGTCACCCGACTCGCCGCGCCCTGCTGGGTGCCGCAACCCTTCTTGCAGCCGCCCTGCCCGCCCTTGCCCAGCCCAAAACCGTGCTGCGCATCTCCACCCCCGCCGTGCCGGACGCCTGGCACGCGAAGATGTGGACGGTGTTCAAGGACACGCTGGAAAAGAGTGCACCGGGCGAATTTGACGTACAGATCAACCTGAACGCATCGCTGTTCAAGCAGGGGGCAGAGCCCGCGGCCATGGCGCGGGGCAACCTGGAACTGACCTCGATGTCGCCAGCTGACATCGCCAAGCTGGTGCCCGAGTTTTCGGTGTTCACGGCGGGCTATATGCTGCGCGACCCGGCGCACCAGCAAAAAGTCTTCAATGGCCCCATTGGCAAGGAGTTGTTCAAAACCGTGTCCGACAAGATGGACGTGACAGTGCTGTCCACCTGCTACCTGGGCACGCGCCAGGTCAATCTGCGTGAAACCCGCAACGTCAAAACCCCGGCCGACCTCAAAGGCATCAAGCTGCGCATGCCAGGTTCCAAAGACTGGCTGTTTCTGGGCAACGCCCTGGGCGCCACTGCCACACCGCTGGCCTTTGGCGAGGTTTATCTGGGCCTCAAAACCGGCACCATCGACGGCCAGGACAACCCCCTGCCCAGCGTGCGCGCGGCCAAGTTTTATGAAGTGACCAAGCAGATCGTTTTGACCAGCCACCTGGTGGACAGCCTGTTCATTGCCATCTCCAACAAGGCCTTCAACGCGCTGAACAGCGCCCAGAAGCAGAAGGTCAGCGCCGCCGCACAAGCCGCAGCAGCCTACAACAACGACAACAACCTGCAGGAAGAATCCCAACTTGTGGAGTTCTTCAAGAAAGAGGGCCTGCAGGTCACCACACCCGACGTGGCAGCCTTTCGCAAGACAGTGCAGGCCACCTACCAAAACTCGGACTACGCCAAAGTGTGGCCGACAGGTCTGGTCGAGCGCATCAACGCGACCCAGTAAATGAGCCCCGCGGCGAACAAGCCAGTCGACTGTGCCGCAGCGTGCTCTGCGCAGGTCAAGGAGGAGCCCGCACAGCGGGCGGGGGACACGGAGCAGAGCAC
>CAJAVE010000097.1 GCA_903945325.1 uncultured beta proteobacterium
ATGACCTCCTGACCCAGCGCTTTCTCTTTCACGCGGGCAATAAAATCGCGCACCACCGGCAACGCCACGTCGGCCTCCAGCAGGGCCATGCGGACCTCGCGCAGCATGTCGGAGACGTTGGCCTCCGTGATGCGGGCCTGGCCTCGCATTTCTTTAACGAGGCGGGAAAGTTTGTCGGAGAGGGCAGATGCCATGGATGGTTACCGGTGCAGAAAGCAAAACGCTAAACTGTACCCATGATTTTAGCCAGTGCGCCCCCCACCAGCCTGATATTGTCGGTATTGGCCGCCGTCGCCTACGCCTGGCCAGCCATTCGGTCCTCACACCTGAGTGACCACATCTCCCGCATTTGGGTCGGGCTTGCCTGGCTTTTGCATGGCAGTGTGCTGGCAATCACGCTGCTGGGCGACGCACCTCATTTCGGCTTTGCGCCGGCCATGTCGGTCACAGCCTGGCTGGTGGCGGCCGTGTATGCGGTTGAGAGCCACATTTACCCGCAACTGCCAACCCGCTGGACCATGTGTGTGGTGGGAGCCGTCGCGGTACTGGCGGCGTTCTTTTTCCCGGGTGGACCCATGCCAGTCACTGCATCGGCATGGCTGGCATTGCACCTGGCGTTCGGTGTGGCATGCTACGGCCTTTTTGGCATTGCTGCCGTGCATGCCTGGTTCATGCGGCGCGCGGAGGCGCGAATCCGGCACGCAGAAGACCCGCGCAGCGGGCTGCCACTTCTGACGCTGGAGCGTCTGACCTACCGGTTTGTTGCTGCTGGCTTCGTGCTGCTGAGTGCCACATTGTTGGCTGGCTTCCTGTTCAGCGACTCGCTCTATGGGCATGGACATGGATGGCGCTGGGACCACAAAACCATTTTTTCATCCTTGGCCTGGCTAACATTTGCCACGCTTCTGGTCGGACGCTCGACATTTGGCTGGCGCGGCAAAAAGGCCGTCAGCGTGCTGTATGCCGGATCGGTTTTTCTTTTGCTCGGTTATGTGGGCTCACGCTTTGTGACTGAAATTATTCTGGGGCGCACGCCATGAAGTTTTTGCTGGTCTTTCTGGTTGTGCTGGTCATCGCGTGGCGATGGCGCGCCTGGAGAGAATCGGCTCAACGGGGGAATAGAAACGCAAAGGTTGGTGACGCATCGGCGGCGGAAATGATCCCCTGCCATCAATGTGGCATGCACTTGCCGGCAAATGAAGCAATAGCCGGAAAATTGGGCCACTATTGCAGCCAGGAGCACCGCCTCAAAGTGGAGCCATGAGTGGCCGAGGAAGCGCGCGCCCATTCATGGCTGAATCCAGGCACACCCGATACAGGGGAAGGCAACTTCGACGCGTCTTATGAAATGTCCCGCCAGTGGCAGGGCTTTATCACGGCTCGGCTGGTGCTGGGTTTTGTACTGGTCACCCTGCAAATCGCGTTGTATGCAACTGGAACCGCGCACAGCCAGGCACAAATTGCAATTAGCGCGGCCTACCTTGCGGGCACCCTGGCGAGCAAGCTATTCATTCGACCCCGCCCGCTAGGCCAATCGTTCAACCGGGTTTGGGGCGCCCTGGTTGGCATCGACCTGCTGACTTTTTCCGCATTGCAAGTGCTGCAAAGCGGCCCGGCAAGCATCAGCACCATCAACTACACGCCACTGTTTGCCTTGCCGGTGCTGGTAGCGTCGGTCCTGGGTTCGATGCGCCTTGCACTGGGTACAGCCGCTGGCATCACAATGCTAATGCTGGGTGTCTCCATCTGGTCGTACCTCCAAAGCCCCACCGACTCGACACCTTATTTTGTGCAACCGGCACTGAGTGGTGCAGGCTACTTCGCCATTGCCTGGCTGTCCAACCAGCTGGCGAGTCGCCTGACCACAGAAGGGCAGCGGGCGCGGCAAAGTCAGCTGGCCGCGAGCATTCAACGCCAAGTTAACGAGCTCGTCATCGAGTCGTTGCCGGATGGCGTGCTGATCGTGGATGAAAGAGGCATGGTGCACTCAGCCAACCCGGCTGCGCGTCAATTGTTGGGCTCTCACCAGGCGCTCCATGCGACTGTGTTTGATTTGAAAGAAGAGCCTGGATGGTTCCCCTTGCTCAGCCTGACCCGGTTGAGCGTAGGTACTGGGCAAAATCATGAAGAGGATGTCACGATCCGCCACAGCAATCTAGGCCCGCGACGTGTGCACGCCCGTACCCGCATGGCAGCGCCTCAGGGCACAACCGGTGAGAGTCTGTGTGTGCTCTTTTTGCAGGATCAGCGCGAGCTGGAAGCCCGCATGCGCACAGAAAAACTCGCAGGTATGGGCCGTTTGTCTACCGCAGTGGCGCACGAAATTCGCAACCCACTGTCTGCCATCACCCAGGCCAATGCGCTTTTGGACGAAGATGTGAGCGATCCAAAACTGAAGAAGCTGACCGCCATGGTGAGCCAGAATGCAAAACGACTTGAAAAAATTGTCAATGACATTCTGAACGTTTCACGGGTACAGCCATACGACCCCGCCCACCTGATCCCCGCGCTTGCACTGGGCAACACGCTGCACCGCATTTGCAGCGACTGGGCATCCCAAAATGGAGCGCAGAGGCGATTGGCCATTCATGGCAGTGATCCGGCCACAAACGTGCACTTTGACATCGAGCACCTTCGCAGGGTACTGCTCAATTTGCTGGACAATGCCCGCCGACACACGCATGAACTGGCGGAGTCCATACAGGTATTTACAGACGTGATCGATGCCCAAAACGCGTCGTTTTCGATCTGGAGCGACGCACCACCCATGGACCAATCGGTAGAACGCCACCTGTTTGAGCCATTTTTTTCCTCAGACAGTCGATCCAGCGGCTTGGGTCTCTTCATTTGTCGCGAATTGTGTGAACGCCACGATGCGGTCCTCTTCTACCAGCGCAACGTACGCACTGCGCGCGGGATTCCAATCGAAGGCAATGAGTTTGTCGTGACTTTGCGCCGTGCAGATGCGCCTGACAATGCACAAACAACAGAACCCACTACCACCCCATGGCAACCACCTCTGTACTAACCAACGCGCAGATCCTGGTGATCGACGACGAACCCGATTTGCGAACCCTGTACGAGCTCACCCTTTTACGGGAAGGCTACCGCGTAGAAACGGCAGGTACCGTTCATGACGCCTTGCAACTAATTGATACGCAACGTTTTGACGTCGTCATTACCGACATGCGATTGCCGGACGGTCTGGGTACAGAAATATTGGCCTATATGAAGAGCGGCCAGCGGCCCGAGCGTTGCATCGTAATTACCGCCCACGGTTCTGCTGAGAATGCGGTCGAATCGCTTAAGGCTGGCGCATTTGACTATCTGACAAAGCCGGTCGACCTGAAGCAATTTCGGACCGCTATTGCATCGGCAGTGCAAGGTAACTCCGGCCGTACTGGTCAGCCGCAAAAGGTAACGGATGCACGACCGACCGAATCTGCCAGCGCACGAAATTGCGGGCCAGTGTCGCTTGCCAGGTTGGCAGGTGACTCATCCGCCATGCGCGGCGTAAAAGAACGCATCAGCAAGGTTGCCCGCAGCATGGCGCCCGTCCTCATCCAAGGGGAGTCTGGCACCGGCAAAGAGTTGGTCGCGGGCGCATTGCATGCCAATAGCCACCGATCCGGTGGCCCATTGATTGCGGTGAACTGCAGTGCCATTCCAGAGAACTTACTGGAAGCCGAATTTTTTGGAGCTAAAAAAGGCGCATACACCGGCTCAGTGCAGGATCGCGAGGGGTTCTTTCAGGCAGCAAAAGGTGGGACACTGTTTTTGGACGAAATTGGCGATCTTCCACTGGCGATGCAGTCAAAGCTGTTGCGGGCCATTCAGGAGCGTTGCGTGCGGCCGGTCGGCTCCACGCAGGAAGTGACTGTCGATGTGCGCATTGTCAGTGCCACCCACAAGGATTTACCCGCAGAAGTGGCTGCTGGCCGGTTCAGGCAAGACCTCTTTTACCGTCTCAATGTGATTGACATTCTGATTCCTCCGCTTCGCGATCGGCGCGAGGACCTGCCTGCCTTGTGTCAGGCGCTGCTCTCACGCATTGCTGACGAAGCGCAAATATCGGTCCCCGACCTGGCACCCGGAACACTGCAGCAATTGTCGCAATTACCATTGCTTGGAAATGTGCGTGAGCTTGAAAATCTATTACACCGCGCCCTTGCACTGTGTGACGGAGATGCTTTGCGTCTGGACGACATCCATGCTGCGCCCACCGTCCCGGCTCCGCTGGATACCCAACCGCTGGCGCACTCCGTTGACGACGTAGCACTTCCGACTGATCTGCAAGGCCATCTGGACCATCAGGAGCGCGAAATTTTGGTCAAAACACTGCAGGAAACGGGCTTTAACAGAACCTTGGCGGCGAGTCGGCTGGGCTTGAGTCTGCGCCAAATCCGATACCGCATCGCCCGGCTCAAAATCGATGTACCAAAGGACGATGCTGCTGATGAGTAATTCTGGCACTGCGGAACCCTGTAACTGGGAGAACGGCTGGTACCGCTTTGCACGCAAGCTCGCATCACCGAATTTTGGCCCCAGGCCAATGGCGGTTCAGATTGACCTCATCGTCCTGCACTCCATCAGCCTGCCACCGGGCATCTATGGCGGCAATGAAGTACAAGCCCTGTTTACCAATCAGTTGGATTGGTCGGCCCACCCGTATTTCAAACAGATTGAAGGCTTGGAAGTTTCGGCTCATTTCTACATTCGGCGCAACGGAGAAATCTGGCAGTTTGTAAGTTGTGACGACCGGGCCTGGCATGCAGGTGCATCACACTACCTGGGACACGACAACTGCAACAATAACTCCATTGGCATCGAACTCGAAGGACTGGAAGGCGACAGCTTCGAGCCCGCCCAATATGAAGCACTGGCAGCGCTATGTCCAGCTTTGATTCAACGATACGCCATACGGCACTTGGCCGGACATGAACACATTGCCCCCGGCCGCAAAGCAGACCCCGGAGCGGGCCTTAACTGGACACTGTTACAAAAAATACTGGCTCTTACAGATCAGTATTTTCCCGCAGAGGTATTGAAAAAAAATCCTCCCAAGCATTTCTGACGCAATTGTGCACAGTTGCAGTCGCAACACTTCCGCTTCGGGAGCCAACGACAAAAGCCTTTGTTGCGCGCGGCTTTCCCGGTCGATTTCCTTCCCGGACCGCACCAATGCTGGGTTCGAGATATCAAATGTCCAATTGGCAAGGCCTGCCCGCCAATAACAACAAATCTGGGCCGACCACTTTCACAAAGAGGCGCCCTGCAACCACATTTCGGTTACCAGCGAAAGTCGCGAAAAATGACTCGGCACACTACCGGTAGTGGCTTGCATGCACCGTACACACCATATATAGTGTGCACAGTCTCAACCGCCTCCATGGGAATTTCCTCCCCGATGCCGCAAGCGCGGTGCCCGGTCAACCACCATAAAGACAGCAATTTAGAGAAGGAATTTATGCAGTCCGTTTCGAATACTCCCATACCAGTGTCCACCGCCCTTCTGTCGTCCCATGGTGACAACATTGCAAATAGCGGCGCTGTCAATCTATTGGCGCATTACCAAATCATCCGCCGCAATGGGGCGGTCGTCCCCTTTGAGCCCAATAAAATTGCGGTTGCCATGATGAAGGCATTTCTGGCCGTGCACGGAACCCAGGGCGCTGCTTCAGCCAGCGTGCGCGAAACCGTGGACGTGCTGACCCAGCAGGTCATTCGTGCACTGATCCGCTCACGTCCGGGCGGAGGCACCTTTCATATTGAAGACGTACAAGACCACGCCGAGCTGTGGCTGATGCGCGGTGGCCACCATGAAATTGCTCGCGCCTATGTGCTGTACCGTGAACGCCGCACCCAGGAGCGCGCCAAGCAAGTGGCGCAAGTCGCACCACCAGCACCCGTTCTGCATGTCATGGACAGCGGCCAACGCGTCGTGCTGGATTTGCAGCGACTAAAGACCCTGATCGAGACTTCCTGTAGCGGGCTGGGTGCGGACGTCAAAGCAGAACCGATTCTGGCAGAGACCATGCGCAACCTCTATGACGGCGTGCCCATGGATGAGGTCTACAAGGCTTCCATTCTGGCTGCCCGCACATTGATCGAGAAAGACCCGGATTACACCTACGCCACAGCACGTTTGCTGTTCCACACTATCGCGCGTGAAGTGCTAGGCGTCGACGTGGCGCCAAGTGACATGGCGTCCGCCTACACCGGCTACTTTCCCGGCTTTATCAAACGCGGCGTCAATGCCGAGTTGCTGGATGAACGCCTGATGCAATTTGATCTGCCGCGACTGGGCGCGGCACTGAAGGCCGAACGCGATCTGCAGTTTGACTACCTGGGCCTGCAAACCCTGTACGACCGCTACTTCCTGCACGAGGCAAAAGCACGCATTGAGCTGCCGCAAGCCTTCTTCATGCGCGTGGCCATGGGCCTATCCCTCAACGAAATTGATAGGGAAGCCCGCGCCATCGAATTCTATGAGGTGCTGTCCCGCTTTGACTTCATGTCCAGCACGCCAACCCTGTTCAACAGTGGCACACGCCGCTCACAGCTTTCCAGCTGCTACCTGACCACCGTGCCGGACGACCTGGATGGCATTTACGAATCCATCAAGGAAAACGCATTGCTGTCCAAGTTTGCTGGTGGTTTGGGCAATGACTGGACCCGCGTGCGCGCGTTGGGCTCACACATCAAGGGCACGAATGGCGAGTCGCAAGGCGTCGTGCCCTTCCTGAAGGTCGTCAATGACACGGCTGTTGCGGTCAACCAGGGTGGCAAGCGCAAAGGAGCGGTCTGCACTTACCTGGAAACCTGGCACTTGGATATTGAAGAGTTTCTGGAACTGCGCAAGAACACCGGCGATGACCGCCGGCGCACCCACGATATGAACACGGCCAACTGGATTCCTGACCTGTTCATGCGCCGCGTGATGGAAAAAGGCAATTGGACGCTGTTCTCGCCCAACAACGTGCCCGACCTTCACGATTTGTTTGGTGCCGATTTTGAGAAAGCTTATATAGCCTATGAGGAAAAGGCAGCGCGTGGCGAGATCAAGCCCGCACGAACCATTCAAGCCAGCGATCTGTGGCGCAAGATGCTCACCATGCTATTCGAAACCGGTCACCCATGGATCACCTTCAAGGACGCCTGCAATGTCCGCTCACCGCAGCAGCATGTGGGAGTCGTGCATTCCAGCAACCTGTGCACTGAGATCACGCTGAACACATCGGATACCGAGACTGCAGTCTGCAACCTGGGCTCGGTCAACCTGCGTCAGCACTTGAAAGACGGCGCATTGGATCACGAAAAGCTCAAACGGACCATCGCGACAGGCATGCGTATGCTCGACAACGTCATTGATATCAACTATTACGCGGTCAAGAAGGCACGCGATTCCAACCTGCGCCACCGCCCGGTCGGTCTGGGTGTGATGGCGTTTCAGGATAGTCTGTACGAACTGCGCATTCCCTATGCCAGCGAGACAGCTGTGCAGTTTGCCGACGAGTCCATGGAAGCCATCAGCTACTATGCCTACTGGGCATCCACTGAGCTGGCCAAGGAGCGTGGCAAGTATTCGAGCTATCGGGGATCACTTTGGGACAAGGGTGTCCTCCCGCTGGACACGCTGGACCTGCTGGCCTCTGCACGCGGTGGCTATGTGGAAGTGGACCGCTCCTGCACGCTGAATTGGGAAGCGTTGCGCAACAAGATCGCTACAGACGGGATGCGCAATTCCAACTGCGTCGCGATTGCCCCCACAGCCACCATTTCCAACATCATTGGAGTGGATGCATCGATAGAACCCAGCTTTGGCAACCTGTCGGTCAAGTCCAACCTATCTGGCGAGTTCACGGTGATCAACGGCTACCTGGTGAAGGACTTGAAACGTCTGGGCCTATGGGACGACGTGATGGTGATGGACCTGAAACACTTTGACGGATCACTTGGCCCCATTGACCGTGTACCCGCAGAGGTCAAGCTACTCTACGCCACCGCATTCGAAGTAGAAACACAGTGGCTGGTCGAATCTGCCGCACGTCGACAGAAGTGGATTGACCAAGCGCAATCGTTGAACATCTACATGGCCGGTGCATCGGGCAAGAAGCTCGACGAGACCTACAAACTCGCTTGGTTGCGCGGCCTGAAGACAACCTATTACCTGCGCACCATGTCAGCCACACACGCTGAGAAATCAACCGTAACGGCGGGCAAGATGAATGCAGTTTCCTCAGGCAACGATGCCAAGGGTTCAATGCGTTCATCGAGTGCATTGGAGGCTGCCGCCGCCGCGGCACAAATGCAAATGGAGATGGCCACCCACGCAGCAACCGACATCAAATTTTGTGGTGTTGACGATCCAACATGCGAGTCATGTCAGTGAAGCAACAACACGCATTGCTTGCAATGCGATGCAATTGAACAACACATATTTGTCGTGAATTGCATGATTACTTTTCATTTCAATTCACTACTCCCATAATCCGCTGATTGGAATTATTTATGTTGACCTGGGACGAAGAAGTCAAGCCCACATCGCTATCAAATTTTGCGCTCACGCAGTCAGATAAACTGACAGTCGAGCGGGCGCAAAACTCTCCCGCAAAGACAAGTGTTCCGTTGCGTATGAAGGCAGCGGACAAGCGCATCATCAACGGCAAAACTGATGTCAACCAGTTGGTCCCGTTCAAATACAAATGGGCCTGGGAGAAATATCTGTCGAGTTGCGCCAACCATTGGATGCCGCAAGAAGTCAACATGACGCGAGACATTGCTCTGTGGAAAGACCCCAATGGTTTGACCGAGGACGAGCGCCGCATCATCAAACGCAACCTCGGCTTTTTCGTAACGGCTGATTCGCTGGCGGCCAACAATATTGTGCTGGGCACCTACCGCCATATCACGGCCCCCGAATGCCGCCAGTTTTTGCTGCGCCAAGCGTTTGAAGAAGCGATTCACACCCACGCCTACCAGTACATTGTTGAATCCCTTGGACTCGATGAAAGCGAAATCTTCAACGCCTACAACGAAGTCCAGTCCATCCGAGACAAAGACCAGTTCCTGATTCCTTTCATTGAAGCGATCATGGACCCTCACTTCCAAACCGGGACGCCTGACGCCGACCAGACCTTGCTCAAGTCGTTGATCGTGTTTGCCTGTCTGATGGAAGGCCTGTTCTTCTACGTGGGCTTCACACAGATTCTGGCGATGGGGCGTCAGAACAAAATGACGGGCGCTGCAGAGCAGTATCAGTACATCCTGCGTGACGAGTCCATGCACTGCAACTTCGGCATCGACTTGATCAATCAACTGAAGCTGGAAAACCCTCAGCTGTGGACGGCAGATTTCAAAGCCGAAATCAAGGTTCTTTTTGAGAAAGCCGTAGAACTGGAATACCGCTACGCCGAGGACACTATGCCGCGCGGAGTTCTTGGAATGAACGCATCCATGTTCAAGGGCTACCTGCGCTATATCGCCAATCGACGTGCAACCCAGATCGGGATGGATGCTCTTTACCCCAATGAAGAGAACCCGTTCCCCTGGATGAGCGAGATGATTGACTTGAAGAAGGAACGCAACTTCTTCGAAACACGCGTCATCGAATACCAGTCCGGCGGTTCCCTGTCTTGGGACTGATACTAACTATGTTTCCCCAAATTTCACTTACCCTTTGGCGCCCTGTATGGGTTTCGGAGGAAAGGTGTCACTCCATTCATGTCGCTGGGAACCTGCCCAACCACATGAGTCGCTTCTTGCCGACCGATGGGCTCGAAGTGCTCTTTGTAAATTGATCAAGGAGAAAATCATGGCAACTGCAAAAAAACCGGCCGCTAAGAAGGCCGCTCCCGCTAAGAGCGCTGCACCAGTCGCAAAGGCTGCACCAGCAAAAAAAGTAGCCGCTAAAAAGGCTGTACCCGCGAAGAAGGCTGCTCCAGCCAAGAAAGTAGCTGCAAAGAAGGCCGCTCCGGCCAAAAAGGCGGCTCCCGCAAAAAAGGTAGCAGCCAAGAAAGCGGCACCGGCCAAAAAGGCAGCTCCAGCGAAAAAAGTAGCTGCAAAGGCGGCTCCGGCTAAAAAAGCTGCTGCTAAAAAGGCTCCCGCCAAGAAAGCGGCTGTTGCCAAAAAGGCAGCCGTAGCCAAGAAGCCAGTCGCTAAAAAAGCAGCCAAAAAGCCGGCTGCGAAGAAAGCCGCGAAAGCACCCGCTGCCAAAGCAGCTCCGGCGGCGGCCGCACCTGCTGCTCAGACCACTCTGAACCCGCAGGCTGCATGGCCTTTCCCGACATCCAACAAGCCATAGACGGCTCGTTGCGACCTATCAAAGCCCGGTATCGCAAGGTTCCGGGCTTTTTTTCAAGGGTAAAAGGAGAGCAGCCGGTATCCGGAAATCCTTGCTTGGGTCCCTGCCAACTGGACTTTGAGCGGCACGGTGACTAACAACTCGGCGCCAGCCTCCATTTCACCCGACTGATCGCTAAATTCAATTGCTTCAAGAACACGCCGGATGACCGGTTGATCCTGCATGTCCGTCAAGGTCAATTCCAAAGCAGGCGTAGCAACGTTGACATGTGCCGTATTTTTCAACGCGAAACTTAGTCGATAGACGTCTGCGCGAACTTTTATAAACGACGAGCTATCAATCACCACAGCCTCAATGTGTCGAAAAGGAGCAACCGTGCATCCGACCACGCTGCACAACGCCTCTAGCGGCACTTTGGTGTCTGGCAACTCAGCGGCAATGCGGTCACGCTCATGCAGCGCCACTTGCAGCACCAGTATCACGCCCAGCAGCAACCCTAGAGCTGAAAAAATTACACGAAAGGAACGTCGCTTCCAAACTGAAGATGTTTTCTCTGGCTGTAGGAACGAGTGTTCTACCACGCTTTCACTGGCCGAATACCGATCATCTGTGGGAACCTGTGGGGGCGCGCTGACCTGGTCCGGCAACTCATCAGTATGCAAGTGCTGCTCGAAGGGTTGGCCTGCGCGCGGCTCTGGTTCGAAGTGCAAGGCGTGGGGGTTGACTGCAAGAAATGGATCGTTGCCCAGATCTCCATTCGCGTCGACCAAATCAAAAGCCGCTGGCGCAGGTGGATTCAGGTTTATCGGAGCCGACCCATCTTCCGCAGACGCCTGCAAATTGAGGTTGGCGTCAAAAACCTCGTTGCATTGGCCACATCGTACCCACCCATCGGACACGCGAAGCTGGTCTGGCACGACCTTGAACATCGTGGTGCACGCAGGGCATTTGGTAATCAGACTCATCAATTTGGCATTGTAGAGACCCGACAGCGCGCATTACAGCGTAGAGGCCATCAGTATCCAGCCGTCTTCATGGTCCGCCACCGCGAGGCGGCAGTACGGTGCGTACGCGGCAATGAGTTCATCGGCCTGTCGCTCCAGAATACCAGCCAAAACGAGCTGGCCACCTGTGGCGACATGGGCACACAACAGAGGTGCCAATACTTTGAGTGGTGTCGCCAGAATATTGGCCAGAACCACCTCATACATTCCAACCGCTTGATCGGGCAACCCCGCACGCAAGGTCACCCCATTGGCGGCAGCATTCAATCCTGTGGCCTCAACGGCTGCCATATCAATATCAACCGCCACCACATCGGTTGCGCCAAACTTGGCTGCGCCAATAGCCAAAATGCCGGAACCACAACCATAGTCAAGCACCCTGGAACCAATAGCGTGGGTTGCAATCCAACGCAAGCACATGCGCGTAGTGGGGTGCGTACCAGTGCCAAAAGCAAGACCGGGGTCCAGCCGAATCACCTGGCGGGCCTGCGTTGGGGGCTCGTGCCAGGTTGGCACAATCCAGAACTCGGGGGTGATCTCGACCGGCGCAAACTGTGACTGTGTCAAGCGCACCCAGTCCTGATCGGGCACAGATCCCATGGCAAGCAATTGGCAACCGGCGAAAAAGTCTTGTGCTTGAAGCAACATAGACGCCTCACGCGCCGCCGTTTCGTCAGAAAACAAAGCTGTGATCCGCGAACGCTGCCACCCGCCTTTGGGTGCGGGCATGCCGGGCTCGCCGAACAGCGCTTGTTCAGCGTCCGTTTGTGCGTCGGCATCTTCCACACTGACGCTCAATGCATCCAGCGCATCCAATGCGTCGCTGAAATGCTCAACCCGATCTTCCGGGCACATCAGACTGAGTTCAAACAGTGCCATGGGTTAGCGCTTGCGCTCGTCCAGCCACTGCTCGAGGTAATGTATGTTGGTGCCACCATTCATGAACTTGGCATCGACCATCAATTCGCGGTGCAAGGGAATATTGGTATTAATCCCTTCAACAACTGTCTCCGCCAGCGCCGTGCGCATACGCGCCATGGCCTGCTCACGCGTGTCGCCGTGCACGATAATTTTGCCAATCATCGAATCGTAATTGGGCGGAACAAAGTAATTGGTGTAGACGTGGGAGTCCACGCGCACGCCCGGTCCGCCTGGTGCATGCCAGGTGGTCACACGACCCGGAGAAGGAGTGAACTTGTACGGGTCTTCGGCATTCACACGGCACTCGATGGCATGGCCACGAATTTCGATCTGGCGTTGTGTGAATGGCAGTTTTTCGCCGGCAGCGACCATGATCTGGGTGCGCACAATGTCAATGCCTGTAATCAACTCGGTCACCGGATGCTCCACCTGCACCCGGGTGTTCATTTCAATGAAGTAAAACTCGCCTTCTTCATAAAGAAACTCAAAGGTTCCTGCGCCCCTGTAGGCAATCTTCTTGCAGGCCGCCACGCAGCGCTCGCCGATGCGCTCGATAAGTTTGCGGTTAATGCCGGGTGCAGGCGCCTCTTCCAGAATTTTCTGGTGGCGCCGCTGCATGGAGCAGTCGCGCTCACCCAAATACACCGCATTGCGGTGCTTGTCGGCCAGGATTTGAATTTCGATATGACGCGGGTTTTGGAGGAATTTTTCCATATACACCGCCGGGTTACCGAAAGCGGCACCCGCTTCGGCCTTGGTCATTGCCACGGCATTGATCAATGCCGCTTCCGTGTGCACCACCCGCATGCCGCGCCCGCCACCACCACCGGCTGCCTTAATGATCACCGGGTAGCCCACCGCCTTTGCGATGCGCCGAATCAGCGCCGGGTCATCGGGCAACTCCCCCTCCGACCCCGGCACACAGGGCACACCGGCACGAATCATGGCCTGCTTGGCAGAGACTTTGTCGCCCATGATACGAATAGAGTCTGGTGTCGGGCCGATGAATTGAAACCCGCTTTTCTCGACCCGCTCGGCAAAGTCAGCGTTCTCGCTTAAAAAGCCATAGCCTGGATGGATCGCCTCCGCATCAGTCACCTCGGCCGCCGAAATGATGGCCGGCACATTGAGGTAGCTCAATGCTGAAGGAGCTGGCCCAATGCAAACAGCCTCATCAGCCAACTTGACGTACTTGGCCTCCCTGTCGGCTTCGGAATAGACCATGACCGCTTTGACGCCCAACTCACGGCAGGCACGCTGGATTCGCAGCGCAATCTCGCCACGGTTGGCAATCAGGATTTTTTTGAACATGGGAATGCCTGGTGCGCCTTACTCAATGATGAACAAAGGCTGGCCATACTCAACCGCCTGCCCGTTGTCACACAAAATGCGGGAAATCGTGCCTGCTTTATCGGCTTCAATTTCATTGAGAATTTTCATGGCCTCAATGATGCAGATGGTCTCGCCTTCCTTCACCACGGAGCCAATCTCGATAAAGGCCTTTGCACCTGGCGATGACGAGCGATAAAACGTGCCCACCATGGGTGATTTGACCGTGTGGCCGACCTCCACTGCCTCCACAGGAGCCGCTGCCACGGGCGCAACTCCTGAAGGCGCATGGACCTGATGTGTTACAGGATAAATGGGGGCAGGGGCATAGCCGTGCACCATGGCACCACCACCCTTGACGATTCGGACCTTGCCTTCTGCCTCGGTAATTTCGAGTTCCGAAACATTGGAATCCGAGACCAGGTCTATCAGGGTCTTGAGTTTGCGTAAATCCATAGTGTCTCCAACGGCCGTAATGTAGTGGGGGCGAATTTAACGCAAAAACCGCCTATTTGTCGATAATTTTTTATATCACACCCGCATCTATCGGTAAATCCAAGAAAATCCATCGTCCTGAAGGATCCAGTATTGCGCTGAACTACCTGCCACCTCCCCTACCAGCGCCTATTTTAGTCGAAGCCATGAAGCCAAATCCTCGGGCGTCAGACGCCCCAGTTTTCGCTGAACCACCAGCCCGTCTCCACTCAATACCACCGAAAAAGGCAAGCCACCGGCCAGATTTCCCAATGCACGACCCAACTCTGAGCCCGAAGCCCCCGCCATACCCACTGGAAATTCAAGCGGCATTTTTTGCAGGAAGGACTGCACAGACGTCAACCTGTCCACGGCCAATGCCAAAACTTGCCAGCTGTTCGCTTTATTTTGGCGATAGAAGTTGTTTATTAGAGGCAATTCCTCAACACACGGCGCGCACCACGTCGCCCAAAAATTAATCAGCAGCGGCCGCCCCCGAAAAGACTCCATGGAGACGCGACCACCCTGCGGGCTGTCCCACTGCAGGTCCCAAAAGCCATCCACCGGCGGCGCGGCGGCAGGCATCGCTGGCGGTGGCAGGCGCCACCACGCAAGCCCCACACCCAATGCTGCGGCAGAAGCGGCGGTAGCACCCAACAGCCAGCGGCGCTTGGCTAGCGCAGCGTGACTGCCATTCGTCTGGTTGCTGGGTTGCACAGTATTGGTATCAAAGTCAGTCATGGGCCCACATCATGAAGCAACGCGCGCAAACCCGCGATATCCCCACGGGGTGAACGGCCACGGGAGTCAGGCCGCAGAGCTCCACGCAGGTCATCCAAGTCGTAAACCAACAGGTGCAGTCCCACATATTCCTGCAATGCATTGCTGAAAACATGGACGCTCAAAGCATCCACGGAGTTCCCTTGAAACCCGGAAACCGTTCTGGGCTCGTAGGTCACTTTCATATCAATCAATGCGATTTCTGCAGATTTCGAGTCATCGCAAAACAACTGCAGGTAAATGTCAGAACTTCGCGTAGCAGTTCCATGCCAAACAGCTCCCGCAATGTGCGGACGAAAGCGCTCCAACCGCTGCATCCAATCCAGAGCCAATTCACGCAACGCCATCAACTCGGCCGGCTGCGTATCGGCGCAAAAAATGGCGATGTAATCCTCTACTTCCGCCTCAACGCACCCATTGTCAGGCAAAGCAGTGCGTGGGGGTAAGCCCATTTGCTTGAGCGCCCGTCGTTTTGCTGCGCCGAACTCCAGCCCCTCTTCGACCACCATGCGGGCGGCAATGGCCGCAATTTCCTGCTTTAAGGCATTCATGGTGCCATTGTGCACCCGCAATGCAGGCTCAAAATCGCTTTCTGAACTCGCTCTCCTTTTGATAGCTGGCTACGCAGTTATTACGGGCTCCGACTAGCGATTTGACTTATAAATGCGCCGTAAAATGATGCCATGCATATTCATATTCTCGGCATTTGCGGCACCTTTATGGGCGGTTTGGCGGCACTGGCCCGCGAGGCGGGTCACCGGGTCACTGGTTGCGACGCTGGTGTGTACCCGCCGATGAGCGACCAATTGCGTGCGCTGGGCATCGATTTGATTGAAGGTTTTGGCGCCGACCAACTGGCGCTCAAACCGGACGTTTTCGTCGTAGGTAACGTCGTCAGCCGCTCGCGCAAGCCGGATGGTAGCCCCAAGTTTCCGCTGATGGAAGCGATTCTGGACGCTGGCCTGCCCTACACCAGCGGCCCACAGTGGCTGGCCGAACACGTGCTGCAAGGCCGCCACGTGCTGGCCGTAGCTGGTACGCACGGAAAAACGACCACGACAGCCATGTTGACCTGGATTTTGGAGTCCTCAGGCCTTCAGCCCGGCTTCCTTGTAGGCGGCGTGCCGTTGAACTTTGGCGTCTCCGCGCGCCTGGGTGGCCCGACAGGGAATGGGGCGTCAACGGGTTCTGCGCAGGTAAAGGAGGAGCCCGCAAAGCGGGCGGGGGACACGGAGCAAAGTCCTGCGCCAACCCGCCTCCCTCTTTTCGTCATCGAAGCCGACGAATACGATACCGCCTTCTTTGACAAGCGCAGCAAGTTTGTCCACTACCGCCCCCGCACAGCGATTTTGAACAACCTGGAATTCGATCACGCCGACATCTTTGACAACCTGGCGGCCATCGAGCGGCAGTTCCATCATCTGGTGCGAACCATTCCCTCAACCGGGCGCATCATCGTCAACGGCCTGGAAGAGAGTCTCACCCGTGTACTGCACCAGGGCTGCTGGAGCGAAGTGCGCACCTTTGGCAGTGCGGTCAGCGACTTCACCGCCCTGGGTGATCCCACCGCCTTTGATGTGCAACAGGCGGGTCAAACAGTCGGCCGCGTGGAATGGTCGGTCGGCGGTGTACACAACCAGCTCAATGCCCTGGCCGCCATTGCCGCGGCTGAGCATGTTGGCGTCTCACCCAAAGTGGCTGCCAAAGCACTGGCCAGCTTTGAGAACGTGAAGCGACGCATGGAAGTGCGTGCCCGCGTTGCGTTGCACGGGAAGCCAAACCCTGACGGAGTGGTTGCGCAAGTCACCATCTACGACGACTTTGCTCACCACCCGACAGCCATTCGCACCACCATCAATGGCTTGCGGCGTCAAGTCGGTTCCGCGCGCATCCTGGCGGTGTTCGAGCCGCGCAGCAACACGATGAAACTGGGCGCCATGAAGTCGCAGCTCCCCTGGAGTCTGGAAGAAGCCGACCTGGCCTTCTGCCACTCGGGTGGTCTGGATTGGGATGCCAGCGAGGCCCTCTCTGGCATGGGCGACAAAGTTCAAGTCGCCCCCAACGTCGACGAGGTCATTCAGCAAGTCCTCAGGCGGGTTCATCCAGGGGACCATATCCTGTGCATGAGTAACGGCGGGTTTGGCGGCATTCACCTCAAACTGCGTGATGCGCTAGGAAATTCATAGCTGGTCACGCAGTTTCGACGCTGCCTAAACTGCCTTTTTGATCCAATAAATCAGGTCTACCATGAAATGGTTGCAGAAAATACCCAATAGCGTGCGGGAAGCCAGCGGCCTGGAATGGACTCTGTGGCGCAAATTGCCCATGATTGCACTGTTGGGCACGGTGGTACCCTTGCTGGGCCTGCTGGCCGTGCACACCATGACCGATGCTGACGCCGACGCGATACAGGCCCGCTGGCTGCAAATGGCGGACTATTTCGTCGGTGCGGTGCTGGTATTTCACTGGACCATGGTCATTACCGTTGCCATCGGTTGCGTCATTGTCATGGTCATGAAGGGACCGGGTTACGTAGCCGACAGCTACCCGGTTTCACATGCTGACCGCCCCCGTGTGATGCCCGAAACGGCGGAAGAAGCCGCCGCATCCCGTCCGGCACGCCCAAGGGAAACTACGTAGTCCCAACTCGTTAGCATCAGAAACTTGACCGGCAAGAACGGAGTATCTGATGCACACCCACTTCAACCATCCCTCCCAGCACGGCGCGCAGCGCAACAAAGTTGTCAGCGCTGCAGAGGCCGTCCGCCTCATCCACGATGGAGACACTGTGGCCACGGGTGGATTTGTTGGCATTGGCTTCGCTGAGACCATTGCTGTTGCACTGGAAAAGCGATTTCTGGACCTGCAGGAAGAAACCGGCACCGGCGCGCCGCGTAACCTGACTTTGGTCTACGCTGCCGGTCAGGGCGATGGCGCGCAACGCGGGCTCAATCACTTGGGCCACGCTGGTATGGTCAAGCGCGTGGTAGGTGGGCACTGGGGACTGGTACCAGCCCTGCAAAAACTGGCCATCGACAACGCCATAGAAGCCTACAACCTGCCCCAGGGCGTCATCGCCCACCTGTTTCGCGACATTGCGGCGCGCAAGCCCGGCACCCTGACCCACGTCGGTCTGGATACGTTTGTAGACCCACGCTGGGGCGGCGGCAAGATCAACGCCTGCACTACCGAAGACCTGGTGCGGTTGATGGAAGTTGATGGCAAGGAGTACCTTTTCTACAAGGCCTTTCCCATCTCGGTCGGCATCATCCGCGCCACCACAGCGGACCCCGACGGCAACCTGACCATGGAGCGTGAAGCTCTCACTCTGGAGGCGCTGGCCATTGCGATGGCGGCACGCAATTCGGGCGGCATCGTCATCGCACAGGTCGAGCGGGTTGCCGAACGCGGTACCCTGCACCCGCGCATGGTCAAGGTGCCCGGCGTACTGGTGGACGCCGTGGTTCTGGCCACCGATCCGTCGCACCACATGCAAACCTTCTCTGAACCCTACAACCCGGCCTACTCGGGCGAGATCCGGGTGCCGCAGGACTCGCTGCCCATCATGCCCCTGTGCGAGCGCAAGGTGATTGCCCGGCGCGCGGCGCTAGAGTTGCGTCCGAACTGCGTGGTGAATCTGGGCATTGGCATGCCGGAAGGTGTGGCCAGCGTGGCGACCGAAGAAAAAATCATTGATCTGGTTACGCTGACGGCAGAACCGGGGGTGATTGGCGGGATCCCGGCCAGTGGCATGAGCTTTGGTGCTGCGGTGAATGCGCAAGCCATCATTGACCAACCGAATCAATTCGACTTCTACGATGGTGGTGGCCTGGACATCGCGGTGCTGGGCCTGGCCCAGGCCGATGCGCAGGGCAACCTCAATGTCAGCAAGTTCGGCCCGCGTCTGGCTGGCGCCGGCGGATTCATCAACATCAGCCAGAACGCCAAGACGGTGGTGATGGTGGGCACTTTTACTGCGGGTGGACTGGAAGTTCAGTGCGAAGGCGGACGACTGCACATTCACAGCGAAGGCACCACACGCAAATTTGTACAGGCCGTAGAACACCGAACCTTCAGCGGCCGCGAGGCCTGCAAGCGCGGCCAGCGCGTGCTGTATGTCACGGAGCGCTGTGTCTTTCAACTCAAGCCCGATGGTGCCCAGGGCAGCCTGGAACTGATCGAGATCGCGCCCGGCATTGACCTGGAACGTGATGTACTGGCGCACATGGATTTCATGCCCGCCATCAGCCCCAAGCTGCGTCTGATGGACACCGCCCTCTTTGCGGATGAAACCGTTGGGTTGCGCGAGCGGCTGCTTGCCACACCACTGTCACAGCGGCTGGAGCTGGATCGCGCACACCGCTTGCTGTTCATCAATTTTGAGGGTCTGGCAGTGGATCAGGCCAGCGACATCACCGATATTGAGCTACATCTGACGGCCCTGCTCGAACCACTGGGTCATCGGGTTGCGGTCGTGGTCAATTACGACAGTTGCAGCATCCTGCCTCCATTGATTGACGACTATTCGGCCATGGTCAAACGTCTGACCGAGCGCTTTTACAGCCGGGTGACCCGGTACGGCACAGGTGGCTTTCTCAAAGCCAAGCTGGAAGCGCTCAGGCCATCGGGAGACGCAACTGTGTGACATATATCAAGGTAAGCGGCCCCACGCGGTAGCACACTTGCGGCATTATTTACCGGAGTGCTTTCCATGAAACTGATTTCTGACCTGTTTGGTACCGACTATGGCCTGATGAGCATCAGCGGCATTATTTTCATGCTGGGCATGGGTGTTTTCTTCCTGCGTTTCTTCAAGCGCAAGATGGCCGAAGACGAAGCTGCAGCTGCTAAAGCTGGGCGCTGATCTCCGAGCCCAAGTGACCGGTCAGCCGGTCGCTTTCAACGCATCCAGCCTGATGATGCGGTAAACCCGGCCATGTTTGTCCTGGGGCTCCAGAATGCCCTCGCGCACCAATGCGCTGATCTCGCGGCTGACGGTTTCCATCTTCAGGTCCATCATCGCGCCCATGTCTTCCCTGGCAAACAGGGTGGCGATTTGCGGGTCCACGTCATCGCGCATCTTGAGCACGAAGTTGCTCACCCGATTGCGGGCGCTACCGAAGTTGATATCCACGACCCAATCGTCGGCATTCTTGAGCGCGCCCGACCACTTTTCCATCAGCTTCTGGTGCAAGCGTGGTGACTGGGTTTGCAAAGTATGAATCACAGCGAGCGGAACCCGGCACACTGAAACATCGGTCAGCGCCACGGCATCGCAGTCGTAACGCGCGTTGGCCAGGGCCGAAAGCCCCGCCACGTCACCGGGACGCAGCACCCGCACAATGCGCTGGCGGCCATCAGGCGTGCTTCGCACGAGCTTGATGATGCCTTTGCGCAGAGTGAAGATTCCCAACGCAGACTCACCCTCATGAAACAGCGCAGTGCCCAGCGGAAACTCCAGGTCATCCACCGGAGCGTGGATCATCTTGAAGTCATCTTCGTTCAGATCAGCAAACAACACCATGTCCCGAATGCCACACGCACGGCAATCAGAAGTTCCCTTCCAGGCGGATTCAGTTTTGATAGGAATCATGGTTAACGGACACGCTTCAGGATTGGCGCCACAGCGGTAGGGCGCACCGTCGCGATTGTGTCATGGGAATTCATGCCTGTGCTTGTAAGTTCAAACGATCGAAGCACACACTGATCACAAAGCGTTACACTACAAGTAATTACTCAATTACTTCAGTAGGTATGGAATTAGAAGCCAGGCCAACCAAGCAAGCAACCGAAGTCCGCCAAGCCGGACTGGTAGTCGCTGCGCTTGAGTTGGCTGCTCATAGCAACCCGAACAACATCACAACCGCCGATCTGGCGCGGGCGGTTGGCATTACGCAGGGCGCGGTGTTCCGCCACTTTGCAAGCAAGGAAACCATCTGGCTGGCGGTGCTGGACTGGACGGCACAAACCATGCTCTCGCGCCTTCACGAAGCGGCCGCCGGATCGGACGCATCGCCGCGCCAACCTCTTGACGCACTACAGGCCATTTTTACGGCCCATGTCGAATTCCTCATCGCCCACCCTGGCGTCCCGAGGGTGATTTTCCAGGAGCTGCAACACGCAGCTGACACGCCACTCAAGGTTCGGGTACGCGACCTCATGCAACAGTACCGCATGCTGGTGATGACCCAATTGCAACACGCGAAGGCGCAAGGCCTGCTCCGGCAGGGAACCGATTTGCAGGCCGCGTCCGCGCTGTTTCTGGGTGCTGTGCAAGGCCTTGTCATGCAAGCGCTCTTCAGCGGACAGATCCAGAACATGGCCACGCAGGCCCCAGCCATATTTGAAATTTACCTGCGGGGCATTGCTACCCACGAAGCGCTACACCACGTCGCGGCCAAGGCCGCAATCCATCCAGAAAGCACGCCATGAACCAACACCCCCATTTGCTACGCCGCATCGGCATTGGCGCACTGGCCGTGGCGCTGGTCGCCGCGCTGGCCTTTGTGGCCCTGCGCACCGGCCCGCTGGCTCCTGTAAAAGTGACAGTCACCTCGGTACAAGAAGGCAAGCTCAACCCCGCCATCTTCGGCATCGGCACGGTGGAAGCCCGGCGCAGCTGGATGGTCGGCCCTACGGTGGCCGGGCGGGTGCTGAGTGTGCGGGTGGACGTGGGCGACGTGGTCAAAGCCGGTCAACTGCTGGCCGAGATGGACCCGGTGGATCTGGACCAGCGGCTGGCCGCGCTGGACGCAGCCATTGCGCGCGCCACCAGCACCCAGGCCGCAGCCCAAGCCCAGGTGGCGGACGCCACTGCACGCCGCGAGCTGGCCGCCATCAATGCCAAACGCAACCAGGAACTGGCAGCGCAAAACTTCATCAGCCCCGGTTCGCTGGAGGGCCGCCTGCAGGAAAAAGCCTCGGCCGATGCCGCCCTGCAAGCCGCACAGGCCAACCTGAGCGGCACGGCGCAGGACATCTCCCGGCAAAGGGCCGAACGCGCGGCCCTGCAACAACAGCGCGGCAATGTGCGCCTGCTGGCGCCTTCCGACGCCGTGGTCACCAGCCGCGATGCCGAAGCCGGCAGCACCGTGGTGGCCGGGCAACCCGTGCTGCGGCTCGTTGATCCGGCCAGTCTGTGGGTGCGCATGCGGGTGGACCAGGGTCGCTCGGCCGGATTGGCCCCTGGCTTGAAAGCCAGCATCGTGCTGCGCTCACAACCGCGTACTCCGCTGCAAGGCCAAGTCGCACGGGTGGAGATGCTGGCGGACGCGGTGACCGAAGAGCGCATCGCGCAGATTGCCTTTGCCGCTCCGGCGGTAACCGCGTCGGTCGGCGAACTGGCCGAAGTCGAATTGCAACTGCCCGAAACCGCAACCGCCCTGCTGCTGCCCAACGCCAGCATCCAGCGTCTGCAAGGCCAGACCGGCGTCTGGCGGCGGTCTGAGGGCAAGCCCGTTTTTGCGACCGTGCGCCTGGGCACCAGCAGCCTGGACGGCCGCGTGCAGGTGCTTGAAGGTTTGAAAGCTGGTGATTCGGTGGTGGTCTACAGCCAGAAAGCCTTGACCGAGGGTGCGCGCGTGCAGGTGGTGGACGCATTGGTCAAGGGCAGTACACCATGATCAGCCTGGCCGGGCGCGACATTGCGCACAGCTGGAGCAAGTTTGTGCTGACCGGCATCGGTCTGGGCCTGCTGATAGGCGTGACGCTGACCATGGCCGGGGTCTACCGCGGCATGGTGGACGACGCCCATGCCCTGCTCAACAACAGCGGCGCCGACCTGTGGGTGGTGCAGAAGGGCACGCAGGGCCCGTACGCCGAATCCTCCAGCATCAAGGACGATGTGGTGCGCGGCGTGCGCGGCATGCCCGGCGTGGCGCAGGCCGCCAACGTGACCTACTTCACCATGCAGGTGCAAGGCACCGATGGTGATGACACCCGGGCCATGGTGGTCGGCATCGAGAGCGGACAGTCGGGGGAACCCGGCTATCTGGTGGCCGGGCGCCAGATTACGCGCGGCCACTACGAGGCCGTGGCCGACGTCAAGACCGGCTTTGCACTGGGTGAGCGCATTCACATCCGTCGCCATGACTACACCGTGGTGGGTCTTACGCAGCGCATGGTGTCATCCGGGGGCGACCCCATGGTGTTCATTGCGTTGAAAGACGCGCAAGAGGCGCAGTTTTTGAAAGACAACGACGCCATCCAGAACGACCGCACCCGTACCGCCACCAACCCCGCGTTCAATCGCCCCGGTGTACCGGGCCTGCTGGATGCCGTACAGGCGCTGCAGAGTAGCAGCCGCAGCGTGAACGCAGTGCTGGTGCAACTGGCACCGGGCTTTGAGGCCGAGCAGGTGGCCGAGCCCATTCGCCGCTGGAAGCACCTGCAAGTGTTCACCCGTGCGGGCATGGAAGAGATTCTGGTGGCCAAGCTAATTGCCACATCGGCAAAACAGATTGGCATGTTTCTGGTGATTCTGGCCATCGTCAGCGCGGCCATCGTAGCCTTCATCATCTACACCATGACGCTGGGCAAGATCCGCGAGATCGCGGTTCTCAAGCTGATTGGCACGCGCAATATGACCATCGCCAGCATGATCCTGCAACAGGCGCTGGGCCTGGGCCTGATTGGCTTCATCGTCGGCAAGGTGGCGGCCACCATCTGGGCACCGGTGTTCCCGAAATTTGTACTGCTGCTCACGCAAGACGCCTTCACAGGTTTGGTCGCCACACTGGTGATTTGTGCGCTGGCCAGCACGCTGGCGATTCGCACAGCGCTCAAGGTGGACCCCGCAGCGGCCATTGGATGAACGCCATGCAAACCGACACATCCTCCAACGGGCCAAGCGTGGCAACCGGCGGCATCCTGATTGAAGGCCTGCGCAAGGTCTACGGCGCGGGCGACACCGCCGTCGAAGCACTTAAAAATGTCAACCTGCAGGTTAGCCCCGGCGAAGTGGTCGGCCTGGTCGGTCCTTCGGGCTCAGGCAAGAGCACGCTACTGAAATGCCTGGGCGCCATCATCGAGCCCACCTCCGGGCGCATGACGCTGGGCCAGGACGTGATCTATGACGACGGCTGGAAGGTGCGCGACCTGCGCGCGTTGCGCCGCGACCGCATTGGCTTTGTGTTCCAGGCACCGTATTTGATTCCGTTTCTGGACGTGCTCGACAACGTCGCACTGCTACCTATGCTGGCCAGCATGCCCAACGCCCAGGCCCGCGTGCGGGCGTTGGAGCTATTGACCGCGCTGGACGTGCAACACCGCGCCAAAGCGCAGCCATCGCAGTTGTCGGGTGGTGAGCAGCAGCGCGTGTCCATCGCCCGGGCCTTGGCCAACCGCCCACCCGTCATATTGGCGGATGAGCCCACTGCCCCGCTGGACAGCGAGCGCGCACTGGGCGTGATGCGCATCCTGAACCAGATGGCGCAACAGGCCCAGACCGCCATCATCGTGGTCACGCATGACGAGAAGATCATCCCCACCTTCAAACGGATCTACCACATAAGGGACGGGCAAACGGAAGAAGAAGCGGGTGAGGGTCGGTCGCTGGACTGATTGAGCCAACGATTAGTATCAAAACCAGTCTTCCGCCCTCGCAATCGCTAGCAATGTAGTTATACATTTCATAGCGTTTTTGATTTGCGCGCTCGTGTGGTGAGGAAAGTCATTGCATGTTTAACATGCAACACCAGGCTGGAAAATCTAAAACTGCGCCCCTACTTTCGCCAGAATGCCGGCGTAAACAAGACCAGCAGGCTGAGCAATTCCAAACGCCCAAGCAACATGGCGAAGGAGCAGACCCAGGTCTGAAAATCGGTCAGAACCCCATAGTTCACAGCAGGACCGACCTCTCCCAGGCCAGGCCCGATGTTATTGACACAGGCGATCACCGCGGTGAAGGCGGTGACTACGTCCAGACCGCTGAACAACAGCACCATGGTCAGGCCGACCAGACTTGCCCCGTAGACCATCATGAAGGCAATCACACTTTGCATCACCCGGTCGCTGATGGCTTGCCCGCCCAGAATCACCGGGTTCACCACATTGGGGTGAACAATACGCACCATTTCGCGGCTTGACTGTTTGAGCAGCAAGATCATGCGAATCATCTTGATGCCACCGCCGGTAGAGCCAGCGCAGGTCGCAAAACAGCCCAGCAAGATCATCATCACCGGCGCAAACAAGGGCCATTGGGCATAGTCATGGTTGGCGAACCCGGTGGTGGTGGCAACCGAAATGACATGAAAGGCGGTATGGCGGAATGCCTCTGAAAAAGTGGGATAACTCTGATGCGCCATAAGGTAGCCGGTGATGAGGGCAATGGTCGCTGCCACCGAGAGGTAAAAACCGCGTACCTCCATATTGCGCCACAGCACCGACAAAGACTTCCTGCGCCATGCGGCAAAGTACAGCATGAGGTTGATGCCGGACAGCAGCATAAAGACCATGGCCACGCCTTCAATGCGCGCACTGTTCCAATGCCCAAAACTCGCGTCGTAGCTGGAAAACCCACCCAGGCTGACGGTCGAACACATATGCATGAAGGCGTCGACCCAATTCATGCCCGCCCAGCGATAGGCCAGAAAACAAGCGATGGACAACACAAAGTAGGTGCCCCAGATAACACGGGCCGTATCGGCTATGCGGGGCGTGAGCTTCTGGTCCTTCATGGGGCCGGCCGACTCGGCCTTGAACAACTGGCTCCCGCCCACCCCCAGCATGGGCAAAATGGCTACCGCCAGAACAATGATGCCCAGGCCGCCCACCCACATCATGAAACATCGCCAGATATTGATGGACAGTGGCAGGTGCTCCAGCCCGGTCATGACCGTGGCGCCGGTGGCGGTAAAGGCTGACATGGCTTCAAAATAAGCGTTGGTCGGCGTTGTGGCTTCAACAGCAAGGTAGATGGGCAAGCCACCAAACACCGGCAACAACATCCAGGTGACGCCCACCAGAATAAAACCATCGCGCGCTTGCAGCTCGCGCTTGAATTTTTGAGTGGTCACACTTAAGGCGATGCCCACCAAAACGGTGATACCGATGGCGCGCACAAAGGCATCTTCAGCGGCGTCATCCTGGATGACCGCAAACGCCAGTGGCAACAACATGAGCAATGCAAACAGCATCACCATACGGCCTACCAGTGCTAAAACGGCAAGTGCACCCATCAGAAAAAGGTCGCGCTGACCTGAAAGAGTTTCTCTACCTCACGCACCATGCGTTTACGCGGTACAAACACAATCACATGGTCGTTGGTCTGTATCAGGGTGTCGTGGTGCGCCATCAGCACCTCGGCCTTTGAGCCGGGTTTAGCGTCGCCACCCTCCGCGTTGTGCAAACCCCGCACAATGGCTCCCACCTGAGCACCCTCAGGCAGGGAAAGCTGTTCGACCCGGCGACCGGCCATACGCGAGGTTTTCTGGTCGCCGCGAACAATGCCTTCCAACGCTTCAGCCGCACCACGGCGCAGGCTGTGCACGGCCTCCACATCACCACGGCGTACAAAGGCCAGCAACTCACCGATAACCGCTTGGCTTGGCGCGATCGCAATGTCAATGGCGGTGCCCTGCATCAGGTCAGCATAAGCCCGGCGGTTGATGATGCTGAGCACCCGGTGCGCGCCCAGGCGCTTGGCCAGCAGGCAGGACATGATGTTGTCTTCATCATCACTGGTCAGTGCCAGAAAGAGGTCCATGTCCTGCACGTTTTCGTCGCTGAGCAAGGCCTCATCCGTGGAGTCGCCTTGTAGCACCAGCATGTCGCCAGGGAGTTGGGTTGCCAGATACTCACAACGGCTTCGGTTGCGTTCAATGATCTTGACCTGGCACGACCCCTTGAGCTCGCGCGCCAGTCGCAAGCCCACTTTGCCACCACCCACAATCATGATCCGGCGAACCGGCTGGTCGCGCTTGTGTAATGCCGTGAGCACGTTGCGAATATGCTCGGTGGGGGCCAGCACAAATACTTCGTCACCGGGTTCAATGCGGGTGCTTCCATCCAGCGCCGGAACTGCCGCGTCCTGCCGGTAAATGGCCACGATGCGCATGTCCAGTCCCGGGGTCAGCTGGGGAATTTCAGCCAGGCTGTGCTGCACCAGGGGGCCACCGGCCACCGCCCGCACGGCTATCAGGCTCACCAGACCCTGTCCGAACTCCAGCACCTGAAGCGCCTCCGGGTACTCAATGAGTTTGCGAATGTAGGCGGTTACGCTTTGTTCCGGGCAAATCACCTGATTCACCGCAAACCCGCTTTTTTCGAGTAGGGGATTGCCGTTTTCAAACTCGGGGCTGCGCACCCTGGCAATGGTGGTGGGGACCAAAAATCGCTCGCTTGCCACTTTGCAGGCCACCAGGTTGGTCTCGTCCAGGGGGGCGCAGGCAATAAACATGTCAGCATCACGGATGCCCGCATCCGCCAGCACAGAGGGCTGAATGCCGTTGCCGATAACGGTACGCAAATCCATACGCTCCTGCAAAGCCCGCAACCGCTGGGGGTCGGAGTCGATCAGCGTAATGTCATTGCTTTCCGATAGCAGGCTTTCCGCAACGGTTTCGCCCACGCGCCCTGCACCGAGAATCACAATGTTCATATTTTTATTGGTACGTCAACAATTGGCACAAGTGTGCCTTGGCGGAGGTCATCGCAGACCCATGACCGACAACGATGAGCCTCACAATTTTCACCTATCTTTATTCTGAAAATATTGCTAATTTAGTTCGCAAAAACAAGAATGTTTTGGCGTATTTCCCTGCTGTCAGCGTCGCCACAGATTCAGCATCATGCTCCCGTCGCTCTGAATAGGTAAAGGGATATCCGTGCTGTACGCAATTTCTTGGTTTTTGGTCCTTGCACTGCTTTCTATCTGGTTTGGTGCAATGGCACGGCACGTGGTGATTTCCATAACGCGCAGGAAACAAGCCCAATGAAACGTACCCAATCCAACTGGAAGGAGCGAATCAACAAGTCGCTGCCCAACCGTGATGGTCTATCGACCCACCCCTGGCTGCAGCCTGTGGCGAACCGGCTGCTCCATCCGCAGCTTTGGAGGTTTCAACACGAGGCGGTCGCGCGTGGGGTGGCGGTAGGCACTTTTTGGGCCTTCGTTATTCCATTTGCCCAGATCGTGGTGGCAGCAGCACATTGCACTTTTTGGCGCGCCAACATACCCGCAGCGGCGGCCATGACCATGGTGACCAATCCGTTGACCATTGGGTTCTGGCTTTGGCTGGCCTACCAAACAGGCGCGCTGGTCTTGGGCGAGCCTTTGGTTCAGCCTCACGCCGTTGGCGGCGGCGCACCCTCATGGCTTGCAGAGTATGGTTGGCCCACGGTGTTGGGCATGGGCCTGTTTGCGTTTGGCGGCGCCGCGCTGGGCTACATCGTGGTCAAACTGGTTTGGCGTCTGCGCGTCTCGATTAAGCTGCGCACGCGTCGCACCGGCACCTGACTGCAAGCGCAGTTCCGACAATCCTGTTTTTTCGAAGTTTATTTCCACAGTACGCTGCTTTTTTATTGGCTTTGAATTGCCTATTCTTGCGTCCGTTGTTTCACATTCATAGGAGATTCACATGAATCGCTTGCTTTCACTATTGACCCTGGTTTTTGCTGTGGGTCTTTCCTCTGTGGCGATGGACGCCGAAGCCGGCAAACGCATGGGCTCCGGCAAATCCATGGGTACCCAGAAACAGGCTGCGCCAGACAAGGCCCCCACTACCGCTACGCCCGCTGCAGCCGGGACACCCGCCGCAGGTGCTGCCGCTGCGGCGCCTTCTCGCTCATGGATGGGTCCGGTTGCCGGACTCGCCGCTGGTCTGGGCATCGCGGCTCTGGCCTCCCACCTGGGATTTGGCGACGAGTTGGCTTCGATGGTGATGATGGGCTTGCTGGCTGCAGCCGTGATGGTGGCGATTGGCTTCTTCATGCGAAAGCGTGCGGCTGCGCAGAAGTCCAGCGCGACCGGACCAGGCGGCCTACAGTATGCGCATGTGAACCCTGCGACCGCTCGCGATACCAACAACAGAACGGATAACAATTCGCCAGCCTACAAAGTCTTGATGCCCGCCAGTGGCGGCAGCACGATTGGCTCCGGCATTGGTGCAAACAACGGCAGTGCAAACCGGATTCCTGCAGACTTTGATACGGCGGGCTTCGAGCGCAACGCCAAGGTCAACTTCATTCGTTTGCAAGCTGCCAACGATGTCGGCGATCTGGACGATATCCGCCAGTTCACCACACCCGAAATGTTTGCCGAGCTCAAAATGGAACTGGCTGAACGCGGAGCGGCAACCCAGAAAACCGACGTCGTGAGCATCAACGCGAACGTCATCGAAGTGGAAGAGGGCGCAGACCGATATCTGGTCAGCGTACGTTTCACCGGCGTGATCCGTGACGACAGCAACGAACCGGATGAGACGTTCGACGAAATCTGGCATCTGATGAAGTCACGTCAGGGCCACAGCGGCTGGGTGTTATCTGGCATTCAGCAAAATTCAGCGTTCAGCGGAAATGCATAGTCGAGCCGGTCAACACCCGCGCCATCGCCGCTGAAGACGCTGTTTGCGCCTGACTGGCACCACGCTCTATTCAGCCGCTTTATGCTCAGCCAATGCGGCCTGAAGCTGCACAAAGGCCGCGTCCATATCGGTCAACAGCCGCTCGATGTGCGCCCAGTCAGCCACCGCGCAGCATTCCTCCATCTGTGCGGCAATTTGTGCCATGCGCTCTATGCCCAGATTGACACCGGAACCCTTGGCTTCGTGGCTGAGTGCGGTGACAGCCTCCGGGTCGCGGCTGGCAATGGCAGCCCGGAGTTTTTCAAGCAGAGTCACTGTGGTTGAGACGTACAAGTCGAAAAGACTTTGGATCAGATCCGGGTCGTCACCGAAAAAATCCTGCAGACGCTCAAAATCTATCGCAACGGCCGCCACTTCGGGTTTATGCACAACGGCCGCCTTCAGGTTCTCCTGAGCGGCGCCCATTGACAAGTCCGGCTCCTGCAACAAGGGAGAACCTGCCCATTGCGCCAGCGCACGACTCAATTCGGCTGGTGAAATGGGCTTGCTGATGTAATCATCCATGCCCACATCGATGCATCGCTCCCGATCCCCTTGCATGGCATTGGCCGTCATGGCGATGATGGGGATGCGCACATCGCCGGCTTGCTGCTCAGCCAGCCGAATGGCCAGCGTGGCCCTGAAACCATCCATTACCGGCATCTGGCAATCCATGAACACCGCCGAATAACCGTGTCCGCAAGGGTCGGTCAACGCATTGAGCGCGTCCTGCCCGTTACCCACCATGTGCAATGCATAGCCCAACTTGTTAATCTGAAGCTTGGCTACTTTCTGGTTGACCAGGTTGTCTTCCGCCAGCAGGATCAGACGTCGGCCCTGCGTCTCATTCGTGGGGTTGGGTGTCGCAAGAAAATGACTCTGTGCAGGCCCCGGCTTGAGGGAACGAACCAGCACCTCGGGGTGGTCCGACAGACTGTCAAAAAGTTGTGACTGGCGCACCGGCTTGGCAAGGCAGTCCACGAAGCCCGCGCTGATCGCCCGTTCCCTTAACGCATTTCTGTCATGCGCGGTCATCATCACCAGTCGTATACCGTCAAACTGGCGGTTGGCGCGCACCGCTGCGGCCAGTTCGAAGCCATCCATGGTGGGCATCGAATAATCGATCAACGCCACGTTGTAGGGTCGGCCAATATCCGCTGCATCCTGCATGAGCTTGAGCGCCTCCTCCCCGCTGGCGGCACCATCGTTGCGAAGATTCCAGGATTCCAGGAAACGGTGCAGGATTTTGCGATCGCTGGTGTGGTCGTCCACCACCAATACCCGCATCTTGGAAGCGTCCAGTGCTGCCGGTTGCAATGCCATTTCATTCACGGTGTTTTCAAAGTCGCCATCCAGTGCGCTCACCATCGGCAGACGGAACCAGAAAGTCGAGCCCTGCCCTGGTTCACTCTTCACACCAATCTGCCCGCCCATCAACTCCACCAACTGCTTGCTGATGGCCAGGCCCAGGCCGGTACCTCCATACTTGCGCGTGGTGGAGCTGTCCGCCTGGGTGAATGACTGGAACAGTTTCGACTGGGTCGCCTGCGACATGCCAATGCCAGTGTCCTTCACTTCAAACCGGATCATGGCCTGGCCGGCCACAGCCTCACCCACCAGACTGATTTCAACGCTTCCGCTGTCAGTGAACTTGATGGCATTGCCAATCAGATTGAGCAAAATCTGCCGCAACCGGGTTGGGTCACTGCGCAAGGCACGGGGCAAGGCCGGGTCCACAAAACTGGTCATGGAAAGCAGCTTTTCGCGTGCCTTGGCCTGCAGCAGTTCGACTGTGCCCTCCACCACCTGAACCGGCAGAAAGTCGGTGGTGTCGATCTCCAGCTTGCCCGCCTCAATTTTCGAAAAATCCAGAATGTCGTTGATGATGGTCAACAGGGCACCGGCAGAGTCCCTCACGACCTGCGTGAAATCCCTTTGCTCG
>CAJAVE010000098.1 GCA_903945325.1 uncultured beta proteobacterium
GCCGTCCAGATCAAAGGCCAGAAAGGCGTCGGTGAATTGCAGGCGCTCAACGCTGGTCAAGGTGTCTGAACCATCGGGGCCGCTGATGACTGTGGGCGAGACAGTGTAGGCCGCCATGCGGGCGGTGTAGACGGCGGTGTCGTTGCCCGCTTTGCCGTCGATGGCGTCGTTGCCCAAACCACCAATAAGAGCCGCATCGTTGCCAACGGTGCCGTTGATGGTTTGGCCCATGTTGGTGCCAAAGAAGGTGGTCAGGTCCAACACATCTTTGCCATTGTTGAAAACCAGCCGCTCCATGTTGTGCAGGGTGGCGTGGAGTGCCTGACTGGCTCCGGACAGCGTATCCACCTGGACACCGCCGGACGCCGCCTGGACGATGGTGTAACTGGAGCGCAGCGACGTGCCCAAGTCCAAAGTGTCGGTGCCTGCAAGCCCATCCAGCGTTCCGGAAAACGGGCCGCCCAACTTCCAAAGGTTGTTGCTAGCGGTTCCAAAGGTAGTTGCCATTGAATAGGTTCTCGGTAGGTTATGTTTTAGCTGGAATTCTTCTGGCAGATGGTTCCATTGTGATCAACCGCCAGGTAATTCATTCCGCTGGATTCAAGGAATGCCAAACCTTCCTCCTGCTTGAGCATGGCGATGGTGCTGCAGTTGCCGGCCACCACAGCCATAGGTGCCAGCACACTGATGGACTGCCACCGGGTAACCGGTAACCCGGTGCGCGGGTCAAGAATATGGCAATAGCGCTGACCAACAAGCTCAAAGTAGCGTTCGTAATCGCCACTGGTGGCCAGTGCGCCACTGTGCACGGGGATGGTGGCCAACAAATCAGCCGCCTTGCGCGGGTGCTGGATACCGATCATCCAGGCTTGCCCGTCCGGCTTGGGGCCAAGCACGCGCAGGTCACCCCCGAGATTGACATACCCGTTTTCGACGCCCTGCCCGGCCAGCACAGCGGCGGCGCGGTCGGCGGCATATTCTTTGCCAAACCCTCCGAAATCAATTTCCATCCCGGCAACGGGCAGTTGAATCTGGTGATTGCTGCGCACCACCTGGCTCCACCCGACCAGGGGCAGGCAACGCGCCAGTTCTTCGGCGCTGGGAACTCGGGCTACCGAGAAATTCCACACTTTGCGCAGCGCGCCGGCGGTGACATCAAAGAGCCCGTCGCTGGCTTGGTGCAAGGTGTTGGCGTAGTCCAGCAAAGACCATGTCTCGTCATCGCAATCCACAGGGGCCCGGCCCGCAAGCGCGTTGATGTGCGACAGAATGCTGTCTGGCCGATAGCGGGAATACTTGGACTGAATGCGCTGCACTTCCGCTACCGCCAATTGCGCAATTCTGTGGGCATGTTGCGCATCCGGCACGGCCAGCACAACCTCACAGTGGCAGGCCATCGCCTCAAAGGGTATGCGAAAGGTCCGCATGTTTGCCTGCAACAACCGGTGCGCCTGGTCAGCTCAGAACTGCCGCGACACGCCCAGTTGATAGGACACCGCGTTAAAGGGTAACAAGCCGGTGCTTCCCCCACCCGCGGGGCGCCAGTTGGCACGCTGGCCATAGTTTTCAAACTTGAAATCCAGTAGCCAGTCGGCACCCAGTTTGCGTTCCAGTTTGAAGCCCCAGGTGATGGCCCCGAATGCAGACATGCGCTGGTCTTCGGTCGAATAGATGGCATCGGGAGCGGGGTTAGGCGGGAAGGGGTCTGTGCTGGGATCTGCCTCAACGTAGAAATCTGCTGCGCTTTGGGTGTAGTAGCGCAAAAGTGGTGTAACCGTCCAGTCCTGCCCCATGGGCTGCACGTATTCAGCGCCGAGCGTGTGCGAACGGATGCCCCAATTGTCCGAGTAGTAGCGGTAACTCAGGCGCGCGGTTGCGCGTGTGGACTCCAGATGGTGGTTCCAACGCACCAGTGCCGTATTGCGGTTGTGGTCTTCCGGCCGGCTGTCGTATACCTTGTAGGGGTCAGAGAAGTAGCCGTTTCCCAGGGACAAACCCAGATTGACCTGAACGATGTCATTGGGGGTTAGCACTTGTGTCACGCCCGCCATCAGGTCCGTGACGGACTTGGTGGCGTTTTCAACGATGCCGTTGACCGGGTTAATGGTGTCGCGCAGTATTCCGATTCCGGCGGACCAGGTTGTATTTTTACTGTCGTTCGAATATCGACCCACCACACTAAGCCCGCGCGACAGGTAATCAGTTTCGGTCGAATAGCTGGCGCCCAGGGTCAGGGCTCCGTCGGGGAAGTAGCGGGTCACGCTGGCATCGAGTGCGTTGCGTCGGTCGCGCATCTTCTGCAGCGCAGTGGTATGGTAAACCGGTGACGCACCTGAAATCGCGTCGGACGTGAGGGTGGAGCGAAGCGTCCATTCCCCCGCCACTGGCACCATGGCCGTGAACGCGGTGGCCTGCACCTTGATGCGCGGGTCACCGGGCTGGCTCTCCTGGTAGTCCAGGTATTTCAGGCCCACCATGCCGCGTTCAGGCACGGCCTCTGCGAGTGCACTTCCCGGCATGGGTAAGGACACTGCGGCGGCCATCATGGCGCAACCCAGTGCCGTGAAATTTTTGTTTTCAATTGCAGCCACAGCCACCTCCACCGACTGCGGCTCCACCAGATGAGCCCTCCTTGCTGCTATAGGTGTGCTCGACAAAACCAATGTCCAACAGGTCACCTTCAAAGGTCATTTCCGGCTTGGCTAGTGTGCCTTTTTCCCAGGGTTTGACCTGGCCGAGGTTGCTGCAACCCGCCAACATGAATACTGCGATGAGCAGTGCGGTATCGAGAAATGGTTTTTTCATGACTGAATTTCACGGCTCAACTAGAGCCGCAGGGCTTCCTTGATTTGCTTTTCACGCGCACTGCGGTCTTGCGGGTGAAAACCGCTGTGCACGCTGAGCACCTTGCCATCCGGGCCAATCAACACTGAGGTTGGCATGCCCTTGATCGCGTAGGCCTTGGGTGTGATACCGCCATGGTCAAAAGCCACTTCAAAAATGACAGGGGTTCCGCGTAAAAATGTGGTGGCGTCGCTTTCGCGCTGGTCCACATTGATGCCGACGACCTGAAGCCCCTTGTCGCCATAGCGCGTGTGCATTTCGTTCATCCAGGGGATGGATTGCTTGCACGGGCCACACCATGACGCCCAGAAGTCCAGGTACACGGTCTTGCCCTTGTAGTCGCTGAGTTTGATAACGGTGCTGCGCCCGTTCAGTTCGAATGCAGGTGCCACTTGTCCGCTTTCAACCGCGTGCAGCGGGAACGCGCCAAGCAGGGCCAGCAAAGGAATGAGTACGCGGACTCCGAGGGTAATCATGGTCTGAAACAGGGTGGTGTGCGCATGAAATCTCCAAAAGCAATCAAACGCTCAAGGCCTTTGGAACACATGACCCAACTGTAGCGGCGATCAGCCGGGAAATCGATCGCGCCATGTAAACCCCGTGTAAAAACACTCTTACGGTCGTTCCTGGGCGTTCTCAGCTGGCCGATAAGAGTTCAATGCCATTTTGAATGACCCCTATCAGCGCCACCTGGTTCTCATTGGACTCCGAGAAGCCGATGAGCACCGCCTCCCTCGTGGTGCCGGCTTGCAACTGGTTCAACCAGTACGCTTCACCGTCTGCATCTGCCGGGCGGCGAAGCACATTGGTATAGAGCTGGTTCACAAACTGCTTGTCGGTCGGGCTGGCACCCATCAGATTCTGAAATTCTGTGCTGGCGATAAAACCACGGGCTACCTGGGTGAGCGTGGTACCGCCGTCCATCCCACGCACCCAGTCGGTGAGTCCTGCTTTGTCAGGCGTGCGGTTGAACGCGGCCTGGTACAGGCGGTAGGTTTGGCCGGCGTTGCCACTGGTGTCGAATGCCAATATCGCATCGTCAAACCGCAGGCGCTCCAGGCCGGTCATCACATCGGTTCCGTCGGTACCGCCCATCACCGTCAAACCGGTGTCGGTGCGGCTAACAGTGTGGCTGGCTCGTTCTCCACTGCGGATTGCGACGTCGATACCGCGACCCGCATTGATGCTGTCATCGCCAGCACCCCCATTGAAAGTGTCATTCCCAACTGTGCCAATAAAGCCATCTGCATTGGCGGTGCCGGCAAAGGTTTGCCCCTTGGCCGGACCTGCCGCCTGCTCAGACGTTGCATAGTAAATGCCACTGGATATCGCTGGCAGGACGCCGGCCTTGTTCTCACCCGACTCCGAGAAGTTCACCAGCACCTGAGCACGGGTTTGGCGGCCGCTGGCAAGATCGTCTACCCAACCTGCCAGGCCACCGGCGTCGGCCGGCCGACGCAGGGCATTGACATACAGGAGCTTGACAAACTGGTCGTTGGTTGTTGTGCTGCCATAGAGCCCAGTGAATTCAGCACTCTCCATGAACTTGCCCGAGATGGTGGGCAAATCCATGCCGCCGTCCCTTGCCGCAATCCAGCCGCCCAAACCGCCCACATCGGGCGTACGGTTGAAGGCGGCTTGGTACAGGCGGTAAACCTGGCCCGCGTTGGTGTTCAGGTCAAAAGCGACGTTGATGTCGGTGAAGTGCAGCCGCTCTATGCTGGCCAGGGCATCCACCCCGGCGGGGCCGCTGATGCTGTAGTGCGCCACTTCGGTGGACGTTGCCGGCGTTGTCTGGGTCAGTGTGTTGGCTGCCAGATTGCTAGTAAAAGAAAACGTGTCAAGCCCGGCCAAGCCGTCGATCGTGTCGTTACCTGTTCCGCCCGCCAGCGCGTCGTTGGCCGCAGTGCCGGTAATGGTCTGGCCAGCCCCTGGGGCTGCAATCGTCGACAGGGTAATGTTTTGGTCCGAAAACATGGCAATTTCCATGTTTTTCAGTGTGTCGGTTCCTTCGGTAGCGCTCACTACCGTGTAGCTGCCCTGGCCGTCGGGGGTGATGGTGTAGTCCGCACGCTTACCTGTGAAAAGCGCGGAATCCGTGCCTGCGCCGCCGTCCAGTGCATCACTGCCACCGTTGCCACGCAGGATGTTGTCAACCTCATTGCCCGTCAGCGTGTCGTCGCCCAGGCCACCGATGGCGTTCTCGATGACGGTGCCCAGTGCAATTGAAAAACTTCCCGTTCCAGCGGTCGACTTGTTGCCTGCGGTCAGGTCCAATGTGACGGCGGTCGCGGTAGCGGCTGCGTTGAGCGTGTCGGTTCCGCTGGGGTCAGCAAGGGTCGAGTTGGCAGCCGCAAACTCGTTCGTCAAAATGATCTGGGTATTGGCCGTGATGGCGGACCCCCAGGCCCGCACAGTCAAGCTGTTGTAGCTTGCAACCACACCGGTGACACTGTCTAGCAACTTCAATGTCCAGGTTCCCGCGCTCGATTCACCAAAAAAACCGGTCACACCGATGGTGAATGTGCCCGGCCAGGCAGGCACGTCGGTACCAACGTTGGGAATATCAAAGAGCGTGATGGTGGTCCCGCTTGGCGAGGTGATGGTGGCACTCAGCTGTGCAGGGCTGGTGGAGGTGAGATTCAGGTCGAACTCCATGCGTTCGATGCGCACGTTTTTGGCAACGTCGGCCGTTACCGTGAAAAACGTGGAGTCGTCCGGAATCTCCGCTTTAGCCGTGGCGGAAACGCCTTCAGCCGATTGCCAGTTGGCCATGGTGCCAGCGGGCAAATACCACGACTCGGCCAGGCGCACTGCTGCGGACACATCAAGCAGGCCAAAGCCAAAGTCCCGAGAAAAGTGCATTCCACCACCGTTCCAGTCAGTCGCATGGGTTTGTACCCAACTGGTATTGGTGGGGTCCACCTTGCGGGCGGTCATGGCCAGGATGTTGGACACATCGCGAAAACCCAGGGTCGGGTCAGCTTGCAGCATCAGCGCGGCAGCCCCCCCCACCATTGGCCCGGAATAGGAGGTGCCTTCATTCTGGTAGGCATAGTCGCCAGCGGCACCGGCTGTCTTGTTGTAACCCGCATCACCTTGCACGTCGGCCGATGGAATGCCAAAACCGGTATCGACAGCGGTGTCGGGTCCGGCAACACCCCCTGGCGCAGTCACCAACAGGCTGGCACCCTGGGACGAATAACTCGTTGGGACACCCGTTTCTGTAACGGCACCCACAGCGATGATGAGTCGACTGCCGGTGAAGTTGGTCATGGCTACATCGGCACGAGTGGCACGTTCGTTGCCTCCAGACACTTCAATCACCATGCCAAGACCATTGCGCGCTTCGCTAGTAGCCCGCAATAGCGCAGCACCCCATGCCTGGTCCTCCGCTGATCCATTGGGGGTAAAAATGTCTGAAAACGCCGGGTCTTTGCCCCAGGAGTTCACACTCACTGAAGCGCCGGATGCCAAATTGGCCAGGAATTGATTCGCCGAATTGGCACCTTCGCCCAGAACCCTGCCCGGAACCAGCTTGGCTTCGTATGCAACACCGACGCCACCGACGCCATCGTTGCCAGGCATCGCCACGATGGAACCGACGACGGTACCATGGGCATTGCCATCTTTCATTTCCCCAAACCCTTGTCCGGTCGTGTTGCGGGTCGAATCAAACGCCAGATTGACCAGCATGTTCGGCAGCAGGGCGGGATGCGTGAGGTCCATGCCATCATCATTCACGGCGACAATAATGCCCTTACCCGTGTATTTGTCCCAAGCCGACAGCACGTTGATATCCAAACGCGAGTCTCCACCCCGCTGCCCTGTATTCACAAGGTACCACTGAGAAGCAAATAGGGGGTCGTTGAAAGTTTTGGACATACGGTGAAGCTCCTTTGTAATGCCAGAAAAGGGAATTGATGCGTGACGAAGCCAGATATTCGACCAAATGTTGCGCCAGGTCAATGCTAAGAAAATGTTTATTCAGTAAGCATCAATGACATCTGAACCCAAACCACCTCAGCCTGACCCAAGCCCTGCCCTGTCCGACTATGTCGTCCCCAGCTACGCGCCACCACGCCCAAGCAAGCTGCTGGTGGTATTGAAGTGGGCCAAGATCAGCGTATTCACCGTCATCGCCCTCAGTTTGATCGTGGGTCTGTGGGGCCACTCCCGCTGGGCCAAAGACACCGATGCGCGCCTGCAAGCGCTGGAGGCCACCACCCAACCCGCCAAGTTGCGCCCTGAACGGTATGACGAAGCCGAACTGGTTGCCCTGCCACCGGTGGTGCAACGCTACTTCTCTAAAGTGCTGAAACCGAACCAGCCCATGGTGCGCAGGCTTTACCTGGAGCAAAAGGGCACGTTCAATCGCAGCTTTCAGGCTGCTCAATGGGAGCCCTTTGCCGCACGGCAACGGGTGTCCACCAATCGTCCGGGCTTTGTGTGGGATGCCTCCATCACCATGTCGCCCGGCATCACCGTGCGTGTGGTCGATGCGTACGTGGCAGGTGTTGGCAGCTTGCAGCCATCGGTGTTTGGGTTGATTGACCTGGGTGGCAGCAGCGGCACGGTTGACATGGCGCGCGGCGAGTTGATTCGCTACTTTGCTGAAGCCGTGTGGTACCCCACCGCGCTGCTGCCCAACCAGGGCGTGCAGTGGAAGCCGTTGGATGACAAATCAGCCCAAGCCACACTGACGGATGGCCCGCTGTCGGTCACCTTGACTTTCACCTTCAATGCGCAGGGTCTGGTGGAGCGCGTCAACAGTGCCGAGCGCAGTGCGCTGCTGGATGGCGTGATGGTGCCCATGCCTTGGGAAGTGCGGCTGTTCAACTACCAGACGCAAAGCGGCATGCTGGTGCCGATGGAAGCGGAAGTGGCGTGGGTGCCAACAACTGGACGCGTACCGTATTGGCGCGGGAAAGTGCAGAAATTGGACTACGACCTGCCCCGCTGAGAGCCAGGGCGGCAGAGCGTTCTGCGCAGGTCAAGGGGGAGCCCGCAAAGCGGGCGGAGGACACGGAGCAGA
>CAJAVE010000099.1 GCA_903945325.1 uncultured beta proteobacterium
GAGCCTGGGCGGCAGAGCGCTCTGCGCAGGTCAAGGAGGAGCCCGCAAAGCGGGCGGGGGACACGGAGCAGAGCGTTCTGCCGCCCAGGCTCGGCCCCAACCGAAAAGTCGCTCAGTGCTTCGTTGCGGTAATAACCTGGAAATTGCCAAAGAAATAGGTTTGCCGCTCACAGGTCCAGCCGCCCATTGCGTTGAGGCACTTGACCGGATCATGTGTATCCCACAGAGCCAATCCAAACGGCTCGAACACCTTGAAATAGGTCCAGCTCAGCAGCCGCAGAATGGCTACATCGGGCCGGTGGAACTCCGCCAGATAAAGCTTGCCGCCCGGGGCCAGCATGCGACCCGCCTCGCGCAGCGCCTTGTCCTTCAAGTCGTGCGGCAACTCGTGCAGCAAAAAGAAAATCACATTGGCATCCACGCAACCCTCCTGCTGGGTCATGGCCGTGGCGTTGTCTTCCACAAAGGCCACCTTGCCCGCGTACTGTCCCAGTTTGCTTTGGGCGTGTTCCAGTTCATTGGGGATGATGTCGGCAATCAGCACCTGCTGGGCACCTGACTGCACGGCCGCATCCACCACCCGGGGAATCACGTTGCCAAACGCACACGAGGTGATCAACACCTTCTTGTTCTTCAGGCTGGAGGACCCCAGACCAGCCACGATTTTCGAGACCAGGGTGCTGTACTGGAACAGCAGAATAGCCGCGATGACGGGCTGAAAATCTACCAGCTTGATCAGCCACATGTCGGAGTACAGCGGATACACATGCGATCTGGCGCTGTTTTGTGATGAGGACAAACCACGAACGATCAGCGCACCGCGGGTCAGGACAAAGAAAAAGAGGCCTGTCAAGGCCAGCAGAACAAACAGTCCAGCCACTACATTCACCATCCAGCTACTCATACGGTCCTTCTGATTCTTACAGTTGCAAAGGGTTCGCCAGAACCGACTGAAGTATGAACCTGCAAGGGGCTGTATGGAGAGCAGGCACTGTGGTTACCGGGCAGGAACATTGATGCATGTCAAAGCTTATGTCCCGTCAGAAACCGAACGGTGTTTCTGCCGCCCTCTTTGGCACGGTACATTGCCGAATCCGCACGCTGCAAAAGGGCATCGAGCGAGTCGTCGTTGTGCACGAACATGGTCAAACCAACACTGGCAGTGCAAGCGTGTTCAACCAGGGAGACCTTGCCATTTTTGGCGACCTCCACCCTGTAGGGTTCAGCCAGCCTTGCGCGAATCTTTTCTGCAATAGCCTGGGCGTGAATGGCAGATTCCGCTTCATCGGTACTCAAATCCGGCAGCATCACCACAAACTCATCTCCACCAAAGCGGGCCACGGTGTCCGCCTCGCGAACGCAGCCTTGCAGTCGGTGCGCCACTTCCATCAGCAGGAAGTCACCTGCCTCATGACCACACTGGTCATTCAAGGGCTTGAAATTGTCCAGGTCCAGAAACATCAGCGCACCAAACGTGGCACTGCGCTGGTTCAGGACCTGGCTCAACCGGTCAAGCAGCAGGCGCCGGTTGGGCAACTGGGTGAGCGGATCAACATATGCGAGCTGGCGCACTTGCAGCTGCATGTGATGGCGCTCGGTCACGTCTTCAAAAATGGCATAGACCTGTGACAGCTTGCCATCCTTGAAAAGCGGCATGGCGCTGACCAGAATCCACACGTCTTCGCGCCCCGGCACGGACACCCCCATCATCACGTCTTTGACTGGCTGACCGGTCTTGATCGCCAGCATGGCAGGGTGCTGATCGCCCGGCATGACGCGGCCGTCCTCAAAAACTGCTTTCCAGCGCGGGTCCATCGAGGTTCGGCCCAGCATCTGGTCCAGGGTCAACCCCAAAATGCGCAGCGCGGCCGGGTTGGCAGAAATCACACGGCCATCGGGCTTTTGGTAGACAACACCGTGGGGCGCTGTTTCAAACAGGGTGCGAAAGGTTTCTTCACTGGCCTGCAACGCGACCTGTGTGCGCTTGTGCTCAATGGCAATGGAAGCCAGGTGCGCCGATTGCTCGATCATCGCAATGTCCTGCGCCGAGGGGCCATGGGGCTCGCGGTGGTAGATGGCAAACGTGCCCAGCACCTCGCCCTTGGGCGACACAATGGGCTCAGACCAGCATGCCCTGAGTCCGGCGCGTTCAGCGAGTTCTTTGAAGGCCGCCCAATAGGGGTGGGTGGCAATGTCTTCCACTATCACGCGCTTCCCGGTGAACGCCGCGGTTCCACAGGAGCCTTGTCCCATGCCAATGGCAACGCCCTCAATCGCGGCGTTGTAGAAATCGTGCAGACTGGGTGCAAAGCTCTGGCTCAAATGGAGCCCCGCTTCGTCCAGCAGCAAGATACTGCACAGCATCTGCGGGTGCAGTTGCTCCACACCGCTGACGGTCGCCAGCAGCAGATCGTGCAGCAGGACGTCACCCGCCATCAACTCCAGAATCCGGCTCTGGAATTGCTCGTACTGTTCGGCCTGCTTGGTCGCACTGATGTCAGTGTGGGTAATGGCAGCGCCTTGGTCACCATTGACCTCAAGCGGCATGACGACCATGTTGAACCAGCGCTTTTGTGCGGGTGAATGGCAGGGGTATTCATGGCTGAAACGCTGCAATCGTCCGTTGAGCACACCCTGAATGCCCGCGCGGGCCTGCATGGCGCCCTGCGCCTCTGCTCCACATACGGCCAGGTAGTTGGTGCCTACGCCGGTGCGCGCAGCGACCAGTCCGGGCAGTGGACTGTTTTCCATTGCAAACTGCTGCCAGTGCGCATTGACCGCCACGATCACACCGGCATGGTCCACCACCACCACTTCCGCCGCCACCGAGTCCAGAATCACCGTCTTGAAGGCCTCGCTGCTTTTCAGCGCCAGATCGCGCTGCGCCAGCGTGTCGAGCATGCCGTTGAACTGGCGCGCCAGTTGTGCCGCCTCGTCATCCCCATCCACCACCGCACGCAGGGTCGTGTGCCCGGTCTGTATGGAACTGGCTACCCGTGAAATGGCATAGAGCCTTCGCGTCAGGTAGCGACTGGCAAACAGCACAAACACGATGCTGATGGCCAGGGCCGCCAGTCCATAGTAAATTCCGCCGCGCGTCGCCCGGGTCAAGCTCTCCCGCAGCGCAGCGCCGGTTAGGCCCACACGAACCCAACCAATCGCACGGCCATTCAGCAGTACCGGGTTCACGACATCCAGGAGACCGTTGCCGGGTTGCAGCATGGCCAAGTTGGCAGTTTTTGGAAGGTCGCCAACAAATTGCCCGCGAAGCGCGGGGTCGCTGTGCGCCAGCACCTGGCCACGGTTGTCGAGCACCATCGCATATTGCAGGTCGGGGTAGCTGGCCAGGCCCTGCACGATTTCTTCAAGCCCCTTCAAATCGCGGGAGGCCAGCCACGCGGCGCTTGATATCGAGACACTGCGCGCAATCGCTTGCGCCTGCTCAATCTGCGCTTCCCGAGCCACCGCTTCCTGGCGACGGGTCAAGTCCCACACCAGCAGCGACATCATGGAGCCCACAATGAGCACCACGCCAATCACCAATTGGCGCCGCACGGTACTGAGGAAGAATCGCTGCAGGGCTTGAATCATCATGGCCTGCCCACGGGTCGCACCACATGCTCAAAATTTTTGATGTACCGGTCTACAACAGCGTAGCTGGCATCGTCGGCAGCATAAAACCCGGATGTCGACATTCCCTGCAAAATGGCTGCGCCAGCAGGCTGTTTTGCCAGATCGAGAAGCGTTTTTTTGACCTGCTCGCGAACAGCTTCAGGCACATCGTCTCGCACCATCACCGAGTTGTTGATCAGCGGCTCGGTTTCCCAAATCACCTTCAAATCGGCCGCCTCTTTGGGGTGGTCACGCTGGAACAGGCGCCAGGGCGGTGGCCAGGTTGCACCTGCGGCAGACAGACCCAGGTGAACATTCAGGATGGAAGACTCCTGCGAGCCAACATACGCGTTCTTGATGTCCCGGGTGACGTTGATGCCGTGGCCATGCAGAAAGTACTGCGGCATGATGGCCGCCGCCAGCGCCGTGTGTGACGGATAGCTCACCACTTTGCCCTTGAGGTCGGCCGGCACTTGGATGCCACTATCCCGGCGCACCACAAAAATCCCCTTGAAATCTTGCGCATCACCCGCCATCGCGATCACGTGGTAACCCGCCTTCATGGCCTGCAGGGTTTGCCAGGGGTTGGGCAACAAAAACTCTGGCTGCCGCTGGGTGTATTTCGCTTCAAAGGCCTGGTAATCGCGCGACGCCTCCAGTTCCAGGAGTGCGTTAGGCAACTGGGCGTTAAGGTGGTCCACCAGCGGCTGGTACGCAGCGCTGAGCTTTTGCGGGTTGTAAAGGGGGTGAATCGCCAGCCGGTAAACCGGCACGTCGGCCGCTGCCGGTGCGCTGCTGTACTGCAAAGGCTTGTTGACGGCTGCGGGCTCACAGGCCAACAGCAGGGCCGCCACAACAAGGGTGGTCAGCCTGACAAGCGTGCTGGCAGTGCGCATTTACCTTTGTAGGACCGTGCAGGTCCTGCCCATAAATTACGATTCACTCTAGCACATTGGCCCTGCCGTGTGGGACTATAAACATGCGCTGAGCTTCTGCTCAGGCAAAAATGCCGTGCAGGTACCAGAACGCCTGAACACCCAGACGCTCGCGGTACACCCACAGCAAACCGGCCTTGGCGCTGCGGGCCACGTAGTAGTCGCGAAGCGCTGCCTCACCCTCCAGCCAGCCAGCCTCCAGGCGCTGTGGCCCGGCCAGCAGGGTCAGGGGGCCCTGGTGCTGCGGCAGCCCCTGGTGGACGGTCAGGCGCATTGGCATGGCCAGCAGCCAGGTGGGGTAAAGGGCATTCTGCGGCACATTTTTAGAGTCAAATCGACCTCCAGCCCCCGTGGAATGTGCGCAAGCAGCTCCTGATTGAGTAGCACTCACGGCGGCACACCAGCTTTGCATGCGCTCGGGCCGGTGGTCGGCATGCAGTTGGACGCTGCGCACCTGCTCCGGCCCCAGGCGGGCACTCAGGCGCTCCAGCAGCTGGTGCAGGCTGTCACCATGGCGCACATCCTCAGGCAGCAGGCTGATGCTCTCGCCTGCCAGCGGCTGGGTTTGCAGCGAGCGCATGCGCAGGTGCAGCACGGGTGCGGGCAGGGTCACGCGCGCCAGTTGCTCGGACAGCAGGCGCGCAAGGTGCGCCATGTCTTGCGTGGGCTGTGCGGTGCGCAACTCCAGCCGGCCCTGGGCACCTCCGCTGTGGTGGGCGTCCACATGCAGGGCGTTGGAGCGCCGCGCGTCCAGCTCCCACAGCAGCTCCAGCGCCAGCACACCGCGCTGGCGCGCACGCAGCCACACCTGCAACTGCGCCAGCAGACGGCGCGCGCCAAACAGCAGGGCAGTGGCGGTCTCAACACTGGCGGCCAGCTCCAGCGGCGCGTCAAACACCTCGGGCAGGGTCAGCCAGGGGTAGACCTCGGCGCGCTGGCCGTAGGCACAATCCAGCGCGTCCACCAGACCCGCGCCAAAACGGCGCACCAGCCCACCACGCGGCAGAGCACGCAGTTGCCCCCAGTTGGCAATGCCCAGCCGCGCCAGCGTGGGCAGGTGCGCGCGCGCGGCCGCCAGGGTGTGCACCGGCAAGGCGTCCGCAGGCATGGCGTCAGCAGAGTGGACCTGTGCGCCCGCGCACTGCAAACGACCAAACGCTATTAAAGATGTAGTGCCTTGCGCATATTCCACGGGGGCTATAGGCCCATTTGGCTCAAATAGTTTGGCCAGTAAGGACATGGATCCACCAAACAGCCGCTCGCTGGCCGACACCTCCATCACCAAGGCCGATTCCAGCCGCGCCACCATCGGGGTGAACTGCAGCGCCCGCCACGCCCAGGCCGTGGTGGCATCGGCCAGCGACGCGTCAGACGCAGGCTGCAGTGCGATCCAGTGCATATTCTTGAGCTGCCAATAGTATTGACAAGCGGGCCGCTCGCGCTGCCAGCTGCAGCGACTCCGCCATGGGCGGCCCACGCCGCTTGAGGGCGCGCACCTCCAGCGCATCGCCCGGCTGCCCGCTTGGTGCCACCCACAGGCGTAAGGCGGCGGGTGAGGATTCGGCCTGCGCCTGCTCGGGGCGCAGCACAAACAGCAGCTTGTCAAATTCGGCAGCGGCCATTTGCAGGCGGCGCAGTTGCTCGGGGCGCACCTGCACCAGCCAGGCCAGCACGGCGTCCACATCGGCACAGCGCAGTGCCTGCTCGGTCGCCCACAGGCGCTGTGCGCCCATTGAAGCAGCCACCCACAACAAGCGAGCGCTCAGCAAACCTTGTGCGCCGAGCGAGGGACTGAAGGGCGGGTGCGGCGCGCCCACCAGCACCACGGTGCCGGTGCCCGAGCGGGCCAGCGCCGGTAGCAGCAGGCGCCACTCGCTGTGCACACCGGCGGGCTGCAGTATCTCGTTCAAAGCCCCCAGCGGCCAGCCGCCGCCGGGCAGTTGCGCATCGAGCAATGCATCACCCGTGGCCAGCACGCGGGCCGGTCCACCCGCCAGTGCGTCGGCCTGCCAGACGTCCGGATGGACGCCTGCAAGGGAAAGAAGATGGGCGGAGGCAGACATGGAACCACTTGTGATGCTGTGCTTTTATAAGGGCTATCCATTTAGCTCCACAACGCTTACCATTCGGTGGTGAACGAAATTCGACCGACAGAAGATAGGAATTACCCAAACTGTCGGCGCCGATCGAATATTGACCCACCCTGCCGATTCAATATTGACCCAGGACGGGTAGCTGCCTTTTGAATCGGCAACTGTGGATAAGTGTACTCAATAGTCCGGTTTTGCTCCCTCCTTGATC
>CAJAVE010000100.1 GCA_903945325.1 uncultured beta proteobacterium
GCCAGTGCTTCCAGGTCGCGCCCGGCCAGGCCGCCGTAGGTGGGAAAGCCTTCGGTCATGATCAGCACGTTGCGCGCGGCGTCCATCCACTCGTCGCTGCGCAGCACGATAAAGCCGCCGATGTTGACCATGCCATCCTTCTTGGCACTCATGGTGCAGCCGTCGCAGTAGGAGAACATCTCCTGCACGATCGCCTTGATGGACGTGTTCTCGTAGCCGGGTTCGCGCATCTTGATGAACATGGCGTTCTCGGAAAAGCGGCACACGTCCATGATGAAGGGCTTGCCGTATTTTTTGAGCAAAGCCGAGTAGGCGCGGATGTTGGCCATGGACACGGGTTGCCCGCCACCGGTATTGTTGGTCACGGTGATCATGCCAAACGGGATGCGGTGGCCTTGGTCCTTGAGCACCGCCTCGACCCGCTCCAGGTCGATATTGCCCTTGAACGGGTAGACCAGCGCTGGCTGCAGACCTTCGGGAATGACCAGATCCACGGCTTCAATGCCCAGGTATTCCAGGTTGGCGCGGGTGGTGTCGAAGTGGCAGTTGTTGGGCACCAGTTCGCCCTTCTTGCACACGGCGGTGAACAGCACTTTCTCCGCCGCACGCCCTTGGTGGGTGGGGATGAAGTGCTGCATGCCGGTGATGTCGCGGATCACCGCCTCCAGCCGGTAGAAGCTGCGCGCGCCAGCGTAGCTTTCGTCGCCCTCCATGATCGCGCCCCACTGGCGGCTGGACATGGCCCCGGTGCCCGAGTCGGTCAGCCAGTCGATCAGCACATCTTCGGCGCGCAGCTTGAAGACGTTGAGTTTGGCGTCCTCCAGCAACTGCACGCGCTCCTCGCGCGAGGTCATGCGGATGGGTTCGATGCTTTTGATGCGGAAGGGTTCGATCAGGGTTTTGGGCATGGTGTTTGCGCTCCGGTTCAGGTCAGGGGGCAAAGGTATCACCGGCAAAACGGGTGTGGTGTCGGTGATTTCCAACACCTTGAAAAAATAGTCAACGTCTGCGAATGTTGCAGCTTGCTATGAAGTTAGGAGCTGCTTGCGCACTGTTTACGTGCGCTACATGCCTATTTTGCACAACACGCACGGCCGACGGCGTGGCCTGCGTTCTCCGGCTCGCGCCGCGGGCGACCACCCGGGCGCATTGCCGTCATTGCGTCAACACCGCTTACGGCACGCCTGCATCAGGGCAACCGCGAGTGCGGCCTGCCCCCGCAGACCCCACCGTCGGCCTGGGGGTGCTCTCTCGACATTGCCTTGATGACGGTGATACGGCTCAGATTCAGCAAGACACCACCTTGACTCTAGGCCAGCGCTCAAGGTAGCGCTTCTGCGCGATTCGCTGCCTATACGTTTCAACGCTGACCCGGGTTGGGTTACGGCGCACAACGATGGTAAAGAGATCCTCCAGCCCGTGCGGCGCGATGACCTTCAACGAGTTATCTTGATTGATAGACAAACCTACAGCGGTGGCGAATTCGGGCCAGGAAGCTACCGCTTCTTCAAGGGAGCACAGAGGTTCAACGGCGTGCCCGAAGTGTGCTTCGAACCACAGGTGCACCCCGGCTTGATTCGTTACCTCCCACGGAAACCGTGGATTGAGCGCCTGCAATTTGCCCTGTAGTTCCTGATCGCGTTGTGGCGAGATGTCTGTGGCGTCAAAATAGGCGACGTCCACATCTGCCAGCTGTGAAGGCGAAGACTTGCCGTGCAGCGAATCCCAAACAAGATTGCGGACCGCGCCAGCACCGATACACCATTCAGGCAGCTCCAATTGCCTGACCGCAACCAGAGCGTCAATAAACCAAGGCGACTTTCTGGCAATTTCAACGAGGCTCTGCTGATACCTTATTTCCGATGTGCTCATATAAGCTCTAGTGCAAGGTCCAGAGCAACCCATAGTGCGCCAGACAATGGATACCGCTCGACAAGTTGGCCATCAAGTCCTCTTGAAAGTATCTCGCAGTTTTGGGGTCGCTGCCTTCGCAATGTGCTCAACGGCTATCACCATTCTGGCAGACCCGACGCACAGCGTCCTTAGCATCCCCATCTCGGATCACCCATTCCCACTTCGTCTGCCCAGAAACAAGGCGCTACAAAATACATAGCTACTTGCGCAATAAAGACGGGCGCAAGAGACCATTTCGCGTCAAGTCGATCGTCTGTGCCGCACAACCGGTTCAGCCCTTCAATAGTAGTCCGATTCCCTCTGATGGCGTAGAGCATGCACCAGCGCGATGTCCGCGATAGTGTCAAACTCGTACAGCGCCAGATACCCTGAGCGTCCCCGTGAAATGACCAATTCGCGCAAGCCGTGTCCTACCGGGCGGCCCATCAGGGGGTGCTCGGTCAGCACACCGAGGGCAGCCATCACGACATCCACGGTTTGCACGGCATGCTCGGGAAGGCGCTCCAGTAGGAATTCGCAAAGTTCTTCAAGGTCCTGCGCGGCAGACTCGGACAACAGCCAGCGTGTCATGGCTGTTGGGTCGTCACACATTCCGACAGCACGGCACCCGCAGGTCGGGAGGCCGACTCACCCCGCACCTTTGCACGCAGGTAGTTGGCGAATGCCGGACCGTCCTGTACCAGAGCACCCTGGTCAATCTGGCGGCGCGACGCCAAAGCGCGCGCGATGAAAGATTGATGCGCCTCTTGGGCGTCCAGCGTGCTTTCTATGGCACTGACCATGAGCGCGTGCGGGCTGGTGCCCAGCGACGCGGCAACCCGGTCCAGTTGTTCCTTGGTGGTCGGTGTCAGTTTGACGGAGACGGTAGGCATGGCAGGGGTCTCTCGGATTTGGTATTAATATAGTAACACCGGCTTCGTGCCGATTGCCCGCAGCCAATATCCACAATGGATACCCACGCAGCTTTCACAGCGGCTGGCGGCCCTGACTGGCTTCCTCATCTAGCAACTGCGCAAGTTCTGCCAGTGCGCGCTGCGTCGAGGCTTGGCGCGGGTCATCCAGCTGCTGGCGGATAGCGAGCGCTTCAACGAACAGCTGGTGTGCCCGGCGCAGCTCGCCTTGCTCTACCAGGCTGCAGCCCCAGTGTTGGAGGACAAAAGACTGCAGGCGACTCCAGCCTTGTGTCTGACACTGGGACAGCGCTTGGGCAAAGATGGCATTGGCTTGCTCCCGCTGCCCCGTGTACTGCAGTGCCGTGGCCAGGGCGTTCCAGAACCAGCCAGACGCCTCGTGCTCGGGCAGTGCGTCGGCCAGTGCGCGATGCGGGTCGAGAAGCGCTACCGCCGCGTCCTCTTGCCGTGCCGTGGTGAGCATCGAGCCCAGGTCGGCCGCATGCTCGACGATGGCGTTAGCGTCGCCAACTGCTAGCGCGCGTTCAAGTTTGCTGCGTATTTCCGCCATGTTCGCTTCCAGGGCAACGGCGTCAGGCGATGAAAAGCGCTGGAATTCCATGGATTTGCCGGGGTTGTTGGGGGGAGCGCGGGTTTGGGCCGTGTCACGGTTCGTCGTAAAGGACGGAATGGCTATTCTGGCAGACTCGGCGCGGATGCTCCCCGCGCCTGTCGAACTCCGTACGCTACAAAATACATAGCTGCTTGCGCAATGGTTACGGGCTCTAGAGGCCGATTTGATGCGCAAAGTGTTGCGCATAAACCTGCTCCACGCGGCAGGCCACAGGTTGGCGTTCCGCTTGCGCCCGGCTAGGCCGCATTTGGGCTGCCCGCTGGTCGCCATTCAAACAGTTGGGTGTATGAGCCGTCTTCGTCGCGCCGAAGTTGGCCTTTTGCCATGCCTGCTTTGAGGAGTACCCGGTGCGACGCTGCGTTTTCAGGTGCTGTTGTTGCGATGACGTAGTCCACGCCGTGGGTGTTGGCGCCGTAGGCCAGCAGAGCGCGTGCGGCTTCGGTTGCAAGGCCGCGGCCCCAAAACTTCCGTTTCAAGGCATATTTGATCTCTGCTTCGATCTGGCCACCCGGGTGTACGAGCCCGCAAAAGCCAACGACGACACGCGTTACCCGGTCTTCCAGAGCGAACATGCCGTAGCCACGGGTTTGATAGTTGTTCTCGGTAACGGCTAACCAGTTCCTGCATTCGTCGGGCGTGATGGCAATGCCGTCGCCAACCCAGCGCATGGCGTCTGCATCGCCATAGACCTCGGCCAACGCCTGCAGGTCTTGCAGGAACCAGCACCTGCACGACAGGCGTTCAGTGACGAATAGCGGTTTGGGTTTGGGCACGGCGCGCAGTGTGCATGCTCGCTGCTGTGGCAGTCAAGCGGGAATCGCTACAGAATTCATAGCTGTTTGCGCAATGTGTACGAGCGCTAGATGCCTATTTGACCGCGGCAATGGCTGAGACCTGGGCATTTCTGGTCAACAGACAGTGGCCAGACTCACAACAGGCATCGCTTCATGAGCAGGCCGATTCCGAAGCGCATTTTCCGTGTACCCAGAGCCACGAATCCGGTGGCCTCATAGAAAACTTGTGCGTGCGGGTTTCCCACCACATGGAGCTCGGTCGCCCCGGCGGCCTTCGCCTGTGAGCAGCAGTATTCGACCAGGTGGCGGCCAATGCCTTGGCGCCAATTGTGCGGCTGCACGAAGAGTGCATCCAACTCGCAATGGCCATTCTGGCGAGGAACAATGGTCGCATAGCCCTTGATGGCACCGCCCCCCTCGGCGACGAAGACATGGCCGCTTTCAATGTGCTGCAGTGGAAGCTCAATGGCTTCTGGATGGGCCAAGAGCGCTTCACGGTCTGCGGGATTGCTGAGTGAGGCTCGCCATTGCAGCGCCTCAAGCGGCTTTTGATCGGCGGCAACCGCTGTCCGTAAGGTGACCCGCTGCATTTGCTTCAACGCGTTGGCGCTCCCGCATCAAGGCAACGGCGATCGGGTTGCACCCGTCGACGCCGTCCCTGCGTTCACTGGATAGACCACCCGGAATCGTTCGCAAGAGATCTCCATGTCGGTGCTGAAGGTGCGGCCGGATTGCTCACACTCCCGCGTGAAAAATGCGATGTGCACCTGTTGCCAATAGGCCAGAGAACCATCGCCTTCGCCCTCGGTTGCAGCGAATTCCGCCGACACGTCGTCGAACGGCAAGACGTCCACCTGCGTGGTTTCTATGATGCACAGCGGCCGGTCCTGAGCGTCGAGTACGACACTCAGGTCACCCGGTTTGGGCAGTGGCTGGCCGCCTGCCGCGTACACCCACACGGCCCCGGCAGTCGCTCGCTTCACTCCGTTAACTACCAGTTGCGCGAGTTCATCGGCCATGGTGGGAGAGTCACCAAAATTAAACGCTTCATAAAACCTTTCGTCTTCAACACCGCCTACCAGGTCCGAATACTCGAACCACATGGCTTGTACGTTCGGCGGGATTTTCATTTTGGGCTCTCCTGTGGTCGGCCAACCAGGGCCATTTGTGCGCCTTCCCCTATTCTGGCAGACCCAAGTCACGCCAATCGGAGGGTCTGCCGCTTGCGGGTTGTGGGCGCAGACGTTGCCAGATGCGAATCCGCATGGTGTCTA